>MWBJ01000009.1 GCA_002069525.1 Parcubacteria group bacterium ADurb.Bin305
TTTTGGAGAAGCTTTGAACATAGCAGACTGGGTGGCGTCTCGGGTGAACATTAGGCCGGCGTTTCTTTTAGCTGTAATCACTCAAGAATCAAATTTAGGTAAAAATGTGGGGACTTGTAATCGTCCTAATGATCCCTTAGAAAAAAGCTGGCGTACAGTAATGCATCCTACTCGAGATCAGCCTGTTTTTAAGCAGATTACCCAAGAGTTAGGGTTGGATCCTGATACTACTCCAATTTCTTGTCCTATGTATAAAAATGGTCAGAGAATTGGTTGGGGAGGAGCTATGGGGCCAGCTCAATTTATACCTTCTACTTGGTTAAAATATAAAAATAGGGTATCGCAGATTACTGGAAAATCACCAGCCAATCCTTGGGATATTAGAGATTCTTTTGTGGCTGCGGCTTTATACTTGAATGATTTTGGGGCAGGCAAGAAAACTAGAGATGCTGAATGGAGGGCAGCTATGTATTATTTTTCCGGGAGCACTAATCCTGCCTATAGTTTCTATGGCAATAATGTCTTAGCTATAGCTGATAGGTATGAAGCAGATATTGCTGCCTTGCGCCAAGTGGCAGCTAAATAATTTATAATAAATTAATATGAGTCAATGTTATTTTTGCCAGAAAAATATTTCAGAAATTGATTATAAACAAAAAGATGTGTTGAGAAATTTTCTTTCAGCTCAATTTAAAATTTATCCACAAAGAAAAACCCATCTTTGTGCCAAGCATCAAAGGCAACTTAAAAAAGCAGTTAAACGGGCTAGGATAGCTGGCTTGCTGTCATTTACTATACACGAACAGCGCTAATTGAATTAAATTAATTGGTAGAATAAAATTATGATTTCCACTTCAGATTTTGAAAAGGGATTAATTATTAAGTTTAATGGTGAACCGTGGCAGATTGTTGCTTATCAATTTTTGAAACCCGGCAAAGGCGGAGCTTTTATGCAAACTACTTTAAAAAATGTTTTTACTGGTAAATTGTTGGAAAAAAGCTTTCGTTCTGGAGAGAGGTTTGAAGAAGTAGAATTAGCCTATCGAAAAGCGCTTTATCTTTATTCTGATAAAAAAAATTCTGTTTTTTTGACAGAAGACAACCAAAGAATTTCTTTGCCGAAAGATAAATTAATAGATAAAATTCCTTTTCTTAGAGAGAAGCAAGAAGTTGAATTAGCTTATTTAGACGGAGAACTATTTGATGTCAAGATTCCTGTCAAGGTGAATTTAAAAATAGTTGAAGCTCCTCCGGCAATTAAAGGGGATACAGTTACAGGTGCTACTAAAACAGTGATTTTAGAAACTGGCTTAAAAGTAAATGTTCCTATTTTTGTTAAAGAAGGGGAAAGCATTGTGGTGAATACCGAGACAGGTAAATATGTAGAAAGAGCCAAAGAATAATTTAGAAAAAATATATAATACTATGGAAACAGTTTTTTTATTTGAAGATTTATTAGCTTTGTTGTTAGCAATAATTTTGGGTTCTCTTCTTGGTCTGGAACGCGAATGGGCGAAAAAAGAAGCCGGCTTAAAAACTTTTACTTTAATTTGTTTTGGATCAGCCTTGTTCTTAATCATTGCGCGACAAGCTTTAAATCAATATGTTGGAGTTTCTAATTTGGATCCGTCAAGGATATTAGGGCAAATTATTATAGGCATTGGGTTTTTAGGAGGTGGGGTGATTATTTTTGAACCAGAAAAAAAGCGCTTAGAAGGATTAACTACAGCAGCTGATATGTGGGTGACTGCGGCTATTGGGGCAGCTGTAGGTTTAGAATTGTACCGTTTAGCTATTATGTCCACCGTTTTGATTACTTTACTTTTAATTGTTTTAAAACCATTTGAGAGAAAAGTGGAGTCAAAAATTAGATCAAAGATAGAAGAAAATTAAAGAAAGCGCTTTAGTTACCATCTTTGCCCCTGTAGCTTAATGGCAAAGCAGCGGCCTTTTAAGCCGTTGATGGGGGTTCGATTCCCTTCAGGGGCACTTATGCCGTTTAAACTTTTACCTAGAGAAGGTCTAGGAGACAATGGTTATTAATTAAATAGCCTTTTAACATTTTAAATGATATTTTAAAAACGAGGTAAAGAATAGATACAATTTTCTAAAAATCGCGAAGAGTGAAAAAATCGTCAAGGAATAGAAGGTGTATGTAAAAATCTTGGTTATTATGGGGCGAAGGATTTCTCCTTATTCAGTCCCCCTGAGTTTAGTCGAAGGATTTTTTATCCTGAGCTTAGTCGAAGGATCTTTTATCCTGAGCCTAGTCGAAGGAGGACAACAAGAATTAATTTGTAATTAGTAATTTGTAATTTGTCATTTTATTATTGGTTATCCTGAGCTATAGTCGAAGGAGGACAGGCATCATTCATAATTTTTGATTCTTAATTCTTGATTCATAGGTATCCGTCTCGTACATGTAGTTGACAGAATTTAAAGCTTTATAGTATAATCAAAATGGGTCCGGAGGCTGAGCACTCACTCAAAGACAAATAGTAGGAGTTTACCCCTTCGGGCCCTTTTATAAGATTTATGGTTGGAGCAATAACTATAAAAAGAAATATTTCTTTAAAGAATTTAACTACTTTTAAAATTGGCGGCCGAGCGAAATATTTTACAGAAATTGTCTCTAAAAAACAATTAATTCAAGTTTTACGCTGGGTAAATAAAAAAAAATTACCTTTTTTTGTGTTAGGCAATGGCTCTAATGTTTTATTTAAAGATGATAATTATTCGGGTTTAGTTATTAAATTAAATAATTCTACGATTAATTGTCACCAAAACAAGACTTTAACTTTAGGTGCTGGAGTTTATTTGCCCGAATTGTTGCAGAAATGTGTAAAGAATGAATGGGGTGGTTTGGAATGGGCGGCAGGTATTCCCGGAACTATTGGGGGAGCTGTCTATGGTAATGCCGGTGCTTTTGGTCACGAAATTAAAGATAGAGTGATCAGGGTGACCACTATTGATCCTGTAAATTTTATAGAAAAGAGTTATTATTCTAGGCAATGTCAATTTGGTTATCGTACCTCTGTTTTTAAACAACTTTCCGAGATAATTTGGAAAGTAGAGCTGGCAATCACGCCAGAGCCGCAGAGTAATATCCAACAGCAAATGATTGCTAATTTGGCTTCAAAACAGGTCTTGCTTAAATATGCTTCAGCTGGCAGCGTGTTTAAGAATGTTCTCATTCAAGAAACTCCTTATAGGAATTCTTACAATCCCAAAACTCAAGAGGTAAAGATACTTAATCAACGAATTAAAGTGAAAGGGGGTAAAGTGTCCGCTGGTTGGTTTATTGAGGCCTGTGGTTTAAAAGGAAAAAAATGCGGAAAAGCTATGATAGCCCCTTTTCATGCTAATGTTATTATTAATTTAGGTGGAGCAAAAGCCGATGAGGTAATCTATCTTATAGAATTGTGCCAAAGAATGGTTTGGAAAAAATTCAAGATTAAATTAGAAGTAGAAATAATTATTATTTAAAAACTGTTGATTATAAAGTCAACAGTTTTTAAGTTAGAAAACGTACCAGATTAAAATTTATGCGATGTTATCTTTATGCTTTTTGGGGGAGGCTGATATCTTGTTATAGATTTTTGTATTTTTTAATAAATTCGGAGTAAAGTGCTTGACAAATATTTTGTTTGCGCTAAAATTAAAGTATAATTAGTAAATTAAAAATTAAATTTTAAAAATTATTTTTAATAATATTGGAGAAATCAGAGAAATAAATTTTTACTCAATTAAAAATATTTTAATATATAAAAAAATTAAAAATATTTTAATAAAAAATTAAAAAATATTTTACAGATATAACACCGAAAATAAAAAACAATAAAAAACTAAAAACTAAAATATTAAAATACTTGACAAAAATTTTAGATCAGCTAAAATGATTATATAAAAATTAAAAATCTTCGCAAATTTTAAGCCAAGAAAAAGAAAAAAATTTTTAAAAGGAAAAAATTAAAGAGTAATAGATAACATAAATTAATATTGAACTGAAAAATTTTTTCACTTATTACCCTTGAATTATTAAAAATTATTTAAATAATTACTTCACGAACAAAATAAAAATTTCCCCAAGCAGTAGGTGTCTTATAAGACACACTTCCTAAAATAAGAGAGTAGAGTATAAAAATATATAAAAATATTTTTCAGGAAGGGTCGACTGCTTGGTTAATCCTTATATAAATAATATGGTTAAAAAACAGAAAAAAGTAGCAAAGAAAACAAAGAAAACCAAAAAAGGCAAAAAGTAATCTCTTTGTATTCGTCCCTTTTTAAGAAAAAGGGTCTGCCCCTGCTTTTCTATTAAAGCAGGGGTTTGCTTTTTTACGAATTTTTAGTTACAATAAAGATATAAACTTAATTTTAATTAATATGTTGCGTATACAAATAAGTTCTACTGAAGAGTTGTTATCAGCTGACAGAAAAATCTTAGAAAATAAGCTTAAAGTTTTAGAAAGATTAGTTAAACGTTATGGAGAGGAGGTGTTATTATCAGTGAATATTAAACCTGTTACTTCTCGCGAAACTGGCAATGTCTTGGTGGCAGAAGCTAGACTGGTTATCCCCGGTAATGATATTAGATGTTCTATAGAAGCTTCCTCCATTAAGGAGGTGGCTACTCAATTAAAGAATAATTTAAAAAGATTAATTATAGAAAACAAAGAAAAACACGAGGATAAGTGGAAACGTTTATCAAAAGAGGTTCATAAATAATTATGTCAATATTTACTTCTTTGTTTCCTAGTTTAACGGATAAATTTCTTCGTAAAAATCAAGTTTTTTTACAAGCTGTTAATAACAAAGGTTCGGAAATTTCCAATTTGTCTGAAAGTGAATTCAAAACCAAAATTTCTCAATTAAAAGAAAATTATCAAACAGCTGTAAATAAGGGCAACAATCGTTTGCTGGAAGAGATAACTATTGAGGTTTTTGCTTTAGTGCGTGAGGCAGCTTCTCGGGTGTTAAACCAGCGTCATTTTGATGTTCAAATTTTAGGGGGATTAGCTATTTGGGAAGGCAAAATTGTGGAAATGAAAACAGGGGAAGGTAAAACGTTAGCCGCTACCTTACCAGCAGTTTTAGGCGCTATTACAGGAGATGGGGTGCACATCATTACAGTTAATGACTATTTGGCTAAAAGAGATACTGTGTGGATGGGTCAGGTTTATTATTATTTAGGGTTGACTGTAGCTTGTGTGACTCAAGATGGCGCTTTTCAATATGATCCTTTCTACAAATTAGATACTCCACAGCAATCAGTTATTGATAAACAGCGAGATAAAGAAGGGTCTTTCAGGGTATTTTATGAATATCTAAAACCAATTAACAGAAAAGAAGCCTATCTTTGCGATATTACTTATGGAACTAATAGTGAGTTTGGTTTTGATTATCTAAGAGATAATTTAGTTTATTCTTTATCTCAAAAAGTTCAGACAGGGCATTCTTACGCTATCATTGATGAGGTAGATAGTGTTTTAATTGATGAAGCTCGGACACCTTTAATAATTTCTATGCCTGACGAAGAAGCCTCTTCGTTGTATCAGTTATTTGCCAAATTGGCGTCTAATTTAAAAGAAGAAGAAGATTATACAGCTAATGACAAAGAAAAAGCTATTAGTCTTACTGAGCAAGGTATGGATCGTTTAGAGAAAATGTTTCAAGGAAATATTTTTAATGAAAAAGGGTGGATTTTAGTTCATCATTTGGAAAATGCGCTCAAAGCCCTTAGGCATTATAAAAAAGATAGAGATTATATTGTTAAGGATGGTAAAATTATTATTATTGATGAATTTACTGGCAGATTATTGCCTGATCGTCGTTATTCAGGAGGGTTGCATCAGGCTTTAGAGGCCAAAGAAAAAGTGCCAATTCAAAAAGAGAGTCGCACACTGGCTACTATTACTATTCAAAACTATTTTAGAATGTATAAGAAATTATCAGGTATGACTGGTACAGCTTTGACCTCTGCCGAAGAGTTTAAGAAAGTATATAATTTAGATGTTATTGCTATTCCCACTAATAAACCTATGATACGTAAAGATCTTCCAGATAGAATATATCGTTCCTTAAATGGAAAGATGAAAGCTTTAATAGAAGACGTGCGTGATCGTCATAATAAAGGTCAGCCAATTCTTATTGGAACGCCATCTGTAGAAAAAAATGAATTATTTGCTAAATATTTAAGAAACGCTGGTTTGCCATTTGAAATGTTAAATGCTAAAAATCATGAAAAAGAAGGTGAAGTAATTGCTCAAGCAGGGCGTTTAGGCGCTATAACTTTAGCTACTAATTTAGCCGGTCGAGGTGTAGATATTATACTTGGAGGATATCCGCCAACAACTGTTAAAACTCAAGGTTCCAAAGAGGGTATTCGTAATGGAGAAACTGAAGCCATAACTCCAGAGTACCATAAATGGGAGCAAGACAGAGAAAAAGTAATAGCTTTAGGGGGATTGCATGTCATTGGAACGGAAAGACATGAAGCGAGGAGAATTGATGATCAGTTAAGGGGCAGAAGTGGTAGGCAAGGGGATCCCGGTTCTTCTCAATTTTATTTGTCTTTAGAAGACGACTTGGTAAAACTTTTTGCTCCCGCATATTTATCTTCGTTAATGCAGAAACTTGGGTGGCCAGAAGATGAACCTATAGAACATCCTTTAGTCTCTAGGGCTATAGTGATGGCCCAGTCAAAAATAGAGGGTTTTTATTTTGATATCCGAAAACATATTTTGGAATATGATGATGTAATAAATAAACAAAGAATGGCATTTTATAATTGGCGCGATAGTATTCTGCAGAAAGCAGAATCTGGGTTGTTAGAAAATGAAATACAAAATATTTTTAAAGAAAAAAATGAAGAATACCCTGAGGAATTATTGTCTAAAAAAATAGAACAGCAAAAAATTACTCAAGAAAAAATAATTGAGACATTTAAATTATTAGCTTTACAAATTTTAGATTTAATGTGGATGTCTCATATTGAAGAAATGGAGTCATTACGAGATAGTACTAATCTGCGAGTATATGGAGGAGCCGATGCTTTGGTAGAGTACAAAAAAGAAAGTTTTTATCTGTATCAAGATTTAAAAGAGAAATTTAAAATTTATTTAATACAAAATATCAAATCTTTTGCCCAAAACTTATGATTTATTTTATTTATGGCAAAGATAATTTTCGTTCCGAGCAGCAGCTTAAAACTGTTATTGAATTTTATAAAAAAAGCAATCCCTATCATTATTCTTTTGATTTTTCGGATAAATTCTATTCGTTGCCGGCCATAAGTGAATTTAAGAATGCAATAAATGGTCGCACATTGTTTACTAATCAAAAATTAATTGTGTTAAAAAACTTGAGAGCGTGTGATGATCCTTCCTATCAGCGGGAATTCTTAGAAATACTCCAAAGTGGAAATATTGCCACGGATAAATCAATTATGGTTATTATCTATGAAAGCGACGAAGTGAAAGGCGAGTTATACAAATGGTTAAAAGATAATACTAAATGGGTCAAAGAGTTTTATTTATTGGATCCTAATGAAATAAAGATATGGATTAAACAACTCGAAAGAGAATTCAAAATTCAATTAACAGAAGGTGCTCGGTTGTTATTAGTTTCTGCTTTTGGATCAGATACGAGAAATATTTTCAATGCAGTAGAAAAGTTATCCTTGCTAGATCAAAAATACATCGATGAAAAAACCTTAGAAGAAAATGTATTTTTACCCCTAAACGTTAATATTTTTCATCTATTAGATAGTTTAAGTAAAGCCCACATTTCGCAGGGTTATAATTTACTTGAAAAAGAATTAATTAATAATGTTGATCCTCTTTATATTTTAACAATGATTGTTTATCAATTTAGAAATTTAATTAAAGTTAAAGCTTCTTTAATGTTGAAAAACAACCAAGACAATAAAGTAACTGCTCGTTCTTTAGGTTTGCATCCCTTTGTATTTCAAAAACTTTTACCTTTAGCTAATAATTATTCTTGGGATTCGTTAAAGAAAATATATCAATATTTGCTATTATATGATAAAAATATTAAAAGCGGAGTCTTAGATGCCTCTGTTTCTTTAGAACTTTTATTACTGGATTTAAAAAACCCTGCAGGTAATTAATTTCCTTCAGGGTTTTATTTTTATTAATTATTGTTTATTTAATCTAGGAGGCATGATCTGGGCAGCAACAAAATCTTCCTAACTTAGGGAAAAGCTCGGAGAAGGAATAAATCTCTTCATTATTTTGAAACTGTTCTAAGATTTTTACTGCTTCTGGGGTGAATTTCTGACAGAAAAATTTGGTCAAACCGTTATCTTCTTCCTTTTTTAAAAAAATACATTTCTCTCGTTGGCATAAATCTTGTACCGCATCAAGTGTTAAAGGGATTACTCCATCTTTTTTTGAGACTTTAAAATTCAAGTTCAAGATAGAAGGTTTGCTTTTTAGGTTAAATCCAATTAATTCCGGTTGGTTGTGCCCACTATTTCGTATTTGGAAGGTGTCGATGGCGACTTTTCTACCTGTTAGCCAAATGAGCACCCTTTCTAACTGTTGTCCTAGATTAATAATGATAGGGGATGAGGTGTTTTCCAAGAATATCATCTTACCTTTAGTCTCTATCAATTGCCAAGCATTAGCAATTGACTTTTCTGAGAGACACAACTTAAACAATTCATTACGCACTTCAAAGGCGACTAATTTTCCTGTTAACGATTTTAAGGTTGAAAAAACAATTTCCTTAAGATTAAGAATTGTATTATAGTCGTCGTGTTCTATTAGGGTTATCCAAGGTGTATTCCACCCCAAATATTTTAGGGTGCCTTCATAATGAGACCCGCTTTCAATTTTCATTTTTTCCCTCCTTAAATAAAATTATTAAGAATACTATTTATAAAATAACATAAATAAAGTTATAAATCAAGGATGGGTTGAAAGTGTAATTTTTAATATTTCTGGGATCATTGTTTGACAATTTACAATTTAGTGATAACAATTTTTCAATTGAGAAAAAGCAAAATGTTTGGTTTGACTCTGCGTTCTGCTTGGGCTACGGATTAAGTTAGGGTGAGGCAAATCAAAATCAGTTGGGCGACACTGGGTGTCGCCCATGATCTGGTTCTCAGAAACCGAAAAGCTTTGTTCAAGTGCCTAGGAAGGGACTCGCCTACAAGTAATTCGCCTTCGGCGAATTCTCGCAGGCCGCCCCTCGCGGTCGCCCAAGGCGACATCGCTGCGGTCTTCGAGTCCCAACAAAAACCAAGCAGTTGGTTTTTTCCCTAGTCACTTTCACTTTGTTCAAGTGCTTAGGAAGGGACTCGCCTACAAGTAATTCGCCTTCGATTTCGCCTTCGGCGAATTCTCGCAGGCCGCCCCTCGCGGTCGCCCAAGGCGACATCGCTGCGGTCTTCGAGTCCCAACAAAAACCAAGCAGTTGGTTTTTTCCCTAGTCACTTTCACTTTGTTCAAGTGCCTAGGGTGGGACTCGAACCCACAAGACCAAAGGTCATAGCATTTTGAGTGCTACGCGTTTGCCTATTTCGCCACCTAGGCTTGAGCAAGATTTGGTTATTTTAGCATAAAATACAAGACAACGCAATAATTAAATTAAGTAAAGTAAAATAACACCCAAAAAAGAGATAAGTTCGGTAATGAAAAATGATACCGAAATAAAAAGGAGTAGGGTGTTAAATTATATTACAGAATAAGAGTTAGCTTGATGTTATACTTAAATTACTTGGCAGCTATTTTTTATTAATTTTTTTATTAATTTTAGTTTTTTAATTGGAGTTATTTACTAATTTATTGAGAATAAATTTTCTCTTGGCTTTTTTCAGTTTTTGAGTTATAATAAATTATCTTTATGGCTTATATTATTGCTGTCTGCAATCAAAAAGGCGGAGTGGGAAAGACAACTACAGTAATGAATGTAGGTAGTTATTTATCAGCAATGGGCAGGAAAAGTTTAATAGTTGATTTTGATCCCCAAGCCAATGCTACTACTGGTTTAGGTATTGATTATCATCGTTTACCAAAGACTGTATATCATCATTTATTAACTTTAGCTTCTCCCAAGGAAAGTATTTACAAAACTCCTGTCTTAGGATTAGATATTTTTCCTGCTTCTCCAGATTTAAATGGTGCCCAAATAGAACTTAATCAAATAGAAAACAAAGAATATAGATTAGGGCAATTATTATCCGAATTGAGTCCCTATTATCAATATATTTTGATAGATTGCCCTCCTTCCTTGGGTTTGCTGACAGTTAATGGATTAATTGCTTCAGATTATGTGCTTATTCCTATTCAGGCTCAATATTATGCTTTAGAGGGGTTAGCTCAACTTATAACAACTATAGATTTAATTAGAAGAAATTTAAGTAAGGATTTAAAAATTTTAGGCGCAGTGTTAACTTTATACGATAAAAGAAACAGATTGGATCGTTTAGTTGCCAAACAGATAGAGCGATATTTTCCGGGTTATGTGTTTAATTCTTTAATTCCAAGAAATGTAGCTTTAGCAGAGGCTCCTAGTTTTGGCAAACCGATTTTACAATATAGCCCTTCATCTGATGGCGCTAGAGCCTATCGTCAATTAACTCAAGAGATAATTTCCAGATTGGAAACACGATAAAAACAACGTGGTCAAGACTAAAAAATAAGAAAAAAAATAAGACTAAAAAATAATCCAAATTCATTAATTCATTTTACTCAATTTTATGGTTAACGATCAATTAAATTTGGGAGATTCCAGTCAAGATGGCCTAACACCCAAAGCAGCAGGGGATAAATTTCAAGGCCAAGGGTTACAGGCTCTCATTCCTCCTAAAAAACCAGAAGGCGAGGTTTTAATTAATCCTTCCGCCACTTCAGTGAGACACAATCAATTAGAGGCCAGTATTAATAATAAAGTTAACGAAGCTATAGCAAACTTTCCTCAGGAGTTAAAGGAGTCAAATAATGTTTCTAATAATCCTATTCTAGATAGCGATAAAATAACCAATAACAACGATTTAACTTTTCGTCATATTAATAATTCAGAAAAACAAATGCTGTCTTCATTAACTAATGATTTAGGCGCTAACGAGCCTCTTTCGGATACGCCTGTGTTAGGGGGAGAGATTGAAGAGCCAGATTTTGCAACGCCAGTGACAGAAAAAATTTTTTATCTAGAAACCGAAAAAATTAAACCTAATCCTTATCAACCACGCAAAGAATTTTCTCAGGGTGCTATTGAGGAATTGGCTCAATCTATTCAAGAGTTTGGCATTTTGGAGCCTTTAATAGTTTCTCGGATTGAAAAAGAAGTTCCTACCGGCACTCAAGTAGAATATGAATTAATTGCCGGGGAAAGGAGGTGGCGGGCAGCTAAGTTCTTGGGATTGCCTACAGTTCCGGCAATTATTAAACAAAGGTTAGAACATCGCCAGCAGTTAGAAATTGCTTTAATTGAAAATATTCAGCGTGAAGATTTAAATATAATTGCTAAAGCGAGAGCTTTTGAACGGTTAATTACTGAATTTGGATTAACTCAACAGGCCTTAGCTTTACGAATAGGTAAAAGCCGAGAAGTTATAGCTAATGCTTTGAGATTGCTGCAATTACCTTATGAGACTATTAAATATTTAGAAGAAGGAAAATTAAATGAAGGTCATGCTCGGGCAATTCTTCTCTTTGAGTCGCCAGAAAAAAGGAGAGCTTTTACTAAAGAAATATTAGCCAAGAATTTAAGTGGACGGGAGGCTTGGGAATTAGCGCAGCATTATTTAAAATCATTAACTAACCAGTCCGAAACTAAGACTAAAAGACAAAAAGCTATTTTTGATCCGCAAACCTTAGAAATAAAAGAAAAATTAGAGAACTTTTTAGCTACCCCTGTGACTATTAAGAAAAAAGGGGAAAAAGGAGCTATAGAATTAAAATTTTTCTCCGATGAAGATTTGCAAAAAATTATTGATAAAATTCTAAACCCTAATCTTAATTGAAGGTAAAATTATATAAAAAATTATATAATTTGTTGGCAGTTAATCAATTTTTATCTCTCTTATTTCTTTTATTGATTTTAATTTTTGAGTTAAAGTAGTTAATGATTCAGGGTGAGGAAGGCGTAAGTCAAAAGTTAACAAGGATTTGTGTTGGTATTTTACACCTTTATTTTCTAAAATATTTATCTTAAGTTTAGAAATAATTTTTATAATTTGCTCTAAAACTCCCGGCTTATCAGTAATCCAAATTTCTAAACGAATATTCAGTTTTGGTTTTTGATACGGGTTTTTTAACCCGCTTTTTTTTAATTGTTTTAAGATAGCTTTTTTAGTATCAGCCATAACTACAAATTCTAACCAGCTACTGGAAGGTTTGAGATCTTTTTTAGTTAGAATTTCTACTATTTCTCCTGATTGCAGGTGGTAATTAAGAGGCACAATTTGACCATTAACTTTAGCTCCCTTAGTTTTATGTCCCAGTTCGGTGTGTAATTGATAGGCAAAATCAACTGGGGTGGCATTGGCGGGCAAATCTATAATGTCTCCTTTAGGAGTTAGGGCAAAAATTCTGTCTTTAAAGAAATCTGTTTTTAAAGAATTTACAAAATCTGTACCTGAAGAAAAACTTCTTTGCCATTGGGCTAATTGGTTTACCCAATGAAATTTTTTTGGGATAATAAATTTTTTTCTTTGCTTATAGATGGGCGTATTTTTTAAAATACCGTAAACCCACCAAGCGGCTACACCTCTTTCTGCTTCTTCGTCCATTTGTTGGGTTCTGATTTGAATTTCTACCATTCGATTATGTTCTGTAAAAACTGTAGTATGAAGCGATCGATAACCATTGGGTTTAGGCAGAGCTATATAATCTTTAAATCTGCCCGGCATAGGTTTCCATAATTGGTGTATTACTCCTAAAGCACCGTAACAACTTTCTTCATTAGGAACTATAATGCGCAAGGCTACCAAGTCATATATTCTGTCAATATCCATGTTTTCTTTTTGCAATTTCCGCCAAATACTGTATAAATGCTTAACTCTGGATTTAATGTCTATAATCTGGATGTTATGATTTTTCAGCTGATTTTCTATAAAAGGGAGTAATTTTGCTAAGTATTGCTCTAATTCTTTTTGTCTATGGCCTAAAATTCTTTTAGTTAATTTATAGGCTTCAGGGTCAGCATAAGGAAAAGCATAATCTTCTAATTGAGCTCCTACGCTAGTTAAGCCTAATCTATAAGCTAAGGGAGCAAAGATATCTATAGTTTCAGAGGCGATTCTTAAACGTTTGGCTGGATCTAAAGCCCATAAAGTTTTAACATTATCTAACCGATCCAGTAATTTAATAATAATTACTCTAATATCTTTAGCCATAGCTAAAATCATATTTCTTAAATTTTCTGCTTCAGCTAATTCTGGCGAGAGATTTTGACAATTTAGTTTACTAATTTTTGTTAATCCATTCACCATAAAAACAACCTCTGAGCCAAAAGTTTGTTTAATAGCATTCTCGTCAACTTGGCAGTCTTCTATGGTGTCATGAAGCAAGGCGGCTATGGTGGCATTAGTGCCTAAATGCAGTTGGCAGGTAGCTAAAGCTACTCTTAGGGGATGAAAACTGTAGGATTCGCCAGAGGCTCTTTTTTGAGTGCTGTGATATTTATCTACCCAATTAAAGGCTTCGGTTAATAATTCCAGCTCCTTGGTAATTTCAGTCTCTGGTAATTTATAGATACTTAGTAAATCATTTTTAAGAGTATCTGTAATTTTTTGTTTTAATTCTTCCATAGTGAGTAATAATTTAGACCGACAGCAATTTATCAATCTTCTGTCTCTTTTAATTTTGGTCGTTCATAAGAACAATCTTTATTAGAACATTTAATTTTGGTTTTTGTTTCAATTAGATATTGATGACATTGCGGGCATAATTCATTAAGCGGTGGATAAGAAGAAGTAAAATTACAATCTGGCCAGCGGGAACAAGCGTAAAAAATCTTACCTTTTTTATTTCTTTTAGGTACTACTTGTCCTATGTGGCAGATTGGGCAGGTGACATTTTCTAGATTACTATTTTCATTTAGAGATTTAGTATACGAACAATTAGGCCAATTTGAACAAGCTAAAAATTTACCGTATTTGCCCCACCTAATAACTAATTTTTGTGAACATTTGGGACAAATTTCTTCTGTGGGCGTTATCGGAGAAATATTTTCTTTTAAAATTTCTTCTTCTTTTTGTTTTAAGTTGGCGGCAAAGGGCTCATAGAATTCTTTAACTACTTCTACCCAATTTGCTTTACCTAAAGCAATTTCATCTAATCGGTTTTCTATTTCTGAGGTGAAATTATAATCTACAATTTTGGAAAAATGCTGGACCAATAAATTGCTTACCAAAATACCTATTTCTGTTGGAATTAAAGCCTTGCTAGTATCCCGCCTGACATATCCTCTGTCTAAAAGCACAGAAATAATAGGGGCATAAGTAGAAGGACGACCGATGCCATATTTTTCTAAGGTTTTGACTAAAGAAGCGTCGTTAAATCTGGGTAAGGGTTGAGTGAAATGCTGGTTGGGTATAATTTCTTTAGCTGTTAGCCGGTCGCCAAGTTTGAGTAAAGGTTTGGAATTATTTAATTTTTCAGCAGAAGTGTTAGGATAGATTTTTAAGAAACCCTCAAATACCAGCTGGGAGAAATTGCTTTTAAACAGATAGATATCTTTTGTTCCCTGCGTTTTGATAATAACAGTGGTTCTGTCAATTATCGCTTCTTTTAGTTGGCTAGCAATAAATCTGGACCAAATAAGTTTATATAAATTATATTCTTCTTTAGTCAAATATTGTTTTATTGCGTCTGGCGTCAAAAAAGGGTTGGTAGGTCGAATGGCTTCATGAGCTTCTTGAGTTAGACGAGAGCGATTTTTGAAAATTCGGGGTTGCTCTAACCAATAAGCTTTAGGGAAATTTTCTTGAATAAATTTTTGAGCGTCTTTTAAGGCTAACGGGGAAATATTTAACGAATCGGTTCGCATATAAGTAATTAAACCTACTGGTCCTTGGGCTAATTTCTTTCCTTCATAGAGGGTTTGAGCTATCATCATGGTTTTTTTGGCAGAATAGTGGAAAGCGTTAAAAGCGGTTTGTTGCAAAGAACTGGTGGTGAATGGCGGTAAAGGAAAACGTTTGGTTTGTTGCTCTTTAATATCATAAATTTCACCTTCTTTATTTTGAATCTCATTTTTAATAAATTCAGCTGAGGTTTTAGTATTCAGTTCGGTCGGGGCTAAAGTTTTATCATTAATTTTCCACAGTTCGGAAGAAAATTCGTTATTTGTCTCCTTATTAGGCTGAGGCAATATTTTTTCCCAAATAGCTGTAATTGTCCAATACTCTTCTGGTTGAAAATTATTTCTGGCTTGTTCGCGTTCGACTATTAATCTGAGGGCAGGGGATTGAACTCGTCCTGCTGATAAGCCTCTAAAAACTTTTTTCCATAAAAATGGAGATAATTGATAGCCAACTAATCTATCTAAAATTCTACGAGCTTGTTGGGCGTTAACTAAGTTAAGATCAATCTGGCGAGGGTTATTAAGCGCCTGTTGAATTGCTGGAGCAGTAATTTCATGAAAAGCTATTCTTTTGACCTTCTTGGTGTCAGTTTCTGATAAATTTAAAATATGAAGTAGATGCCAAGCTATGGCTTCACCTTCTCTATCCTCATCAGTAGCCAAAATTACTTCCTCGGCTTTTTGGGAAAGTTTTTTTAAATGACTGACATTTTTCTGGGCTTTTTTAGGAATAATGTAATGCGGAGTAAAATTATTTTCTATATCAATACCTAACTTCGATTTAGGCAAGTCACGCACATGCCCATACGAAGGAGTTACTTCAAAAGTTTTCTCCAAAAAATGAGTGATAGTTTTAGCTTTAGTAGGTGATTCTACGATAACTAATTTCATAAAATATTTTTCTTTTTTAGTTTTTTAGTTTTTATTAGCCTTATTAATCTTGTTAATATCGAATTCAAGGTTGACGGTTTATTATTGCTGGTCCTTGATTATAAAATTAAATCGTCGTGATAATTAAATCCTAATAACATACGAGCTATTGCCAAGGTCTTGAATTAATCCTCGAATTTCTAAATCAGTGAGGTAAATTAATATTTTATTTATTTCTAAATTAGTTTTCTCTACGAGACTATCTATGTCAGTTGGCTCTTCAGCTTTCAGTAGGCGGTAAATTTGTTCTTCTTCTGGATTGTTAAAAATAATTGATTGCTGATTTTCATTTAAAGTCGCGTCGGTTATTGGAAGGTTTAATTCAGCTAAAATATCTTCTAGACAGCACACTAATTTAGCGCCTTCTTGGATTAAGTGGTTAGTTCCTAAAGAAGTAGGATTGAAAATAGAACCCGGCACTGCAAATACTTCTCGGTTTTGCTCTAAAGCAAAACGGCTGGTAATTAAAGCTCCACTTTTTTCCTTAGCTTCTATAACTAAAGTGCCTAAAGTTAAGCCGCTAATAATTCTATTTCGCCAAGGAAAATGATGTTTTAACGGAGGAAGATTGGGTGCGTATTCTGTTATTAAGGCGCCTGTTTGAATTATTTGGTTAGCTAAAGATTGATTAAGGCTAGGAAAAATATGATGAAAACCGGCACCTAAAACAGCTAAAGTGATTCCTTGATTTTCTAAAGCAGTTTTATGAGCTAATGTGTCAATTCCATAAGCTAAACCACTGACAATTATTAACTGGTGGGCTACCAAATCTTTAACTAATTTCTCAGTAACCAGCTTTCCATAATTGCTGAATTTCCTAGTTCCGACTACTGCTAGGGCTGGTTTATCCGAGGGAAGTTGTCCTTTCAGGTATAAACCCAAGGGTGGATAGCTAATTTCTTTTAATAAAGCCGGATATTCAGGATCTAAAATAGAAATAAATCTAATATTTTCTTGCTGGAGTTGTTTCCATTCTTTGATAAGGTCTAAATTTTTGGTTTTCTCTGGGCCTAACCTTTGCCACAAAGTAGAAAATGGCTTTTTAACACCTGAGGCAATTAGTTTTTGATAAAAAGCCCAAAGAAATGAAAAATTGTCCGGGAAAATAAGGTTTAAAGCATGAAGGTATTGATTTTCGCCTTCAACTACGGTGGGGGAGAGCATAATTTTATTGATTAATTTATTACTTAAGCTATTATGGCTTATTTTTTTATATTTGGCAAGACCAGATTTATTTGCTATAATAAAAATACACCAGAATACAAAAAAGTTGATTATTTAAGCTGGATGCTTTATACTTATTGTGAAATCTCTAATTATCTATAATTATAATCTTTCCAGTAATTTTTATCTATTTTTGAGATTATTATAAAATCTTTTTAAGTATTTTTATTTTTGATATGGCTACTATTAATTCTAATCATAATTCCCACAATGTTAAAGCCGATAAATTCCAACAGCAGTTTTTGCTAAGATTAGCCATCTATTTAGGCCTGATTTTTGGTATAATTTTGCTTTTGTTTTATTGGCGAAATGTAATTGCTACTAAGGCGGCAGAAACCGCTAAAAATATAAATACAGTAGTAGAGCGTAATACTGTTATTGATCAGATTGAAAAACTGACTAAAGAAAAAACAGAAGCCCTGCCCTATTTAATTAGCTTGCAAGCTCTGTTTCCAGAAGAATCTAATTTGTTAGATTTGGAGGCAACCTTAAAAAATTTAGCTAAACAACGCAATATAGTTTTGACTTTTAATTTTGGCAATGTAGTGTCGGCGACAGAAACTGAGCCGGCAAATTATGGGTTTAATCTAGTGGCTACCGGTCATATAAATAATTTATTACAATGGTTGGAGGATGTAGAAAATTTAAAAATAAGCTTTAGGTTTGATAAAATAGAATTGTTGCAAAACTTACCAACTAATATCAGCACTTCAACGCCTATTAGCGCTGCCTATGATTTGAAAATTACCGGCCGCCTTTATTTTAGAGAAAATACTGAAAACAAGAGTGGTAATTGAGGGCAAGAACTTTAAGATTTTCTCTTTTGCCTAATGCTTTAATTGGATCCTTGACCTTAATGCTTGCTTCTTTAACTAAATTCAGAAAGTCCATCTCAAAATGCCCAAGGCATAATTCATAATTCATAATGCTTAATTCATCATTCATAATTTGTCATTTGTAATTTGTTATTTGTAATTTTCTTTGTCATTTTATGATATAATATATTTATTAATCTTAATTCTTAATTGGTAATTAGTAATTTATCTATGTTATTACCCTCTCGCTCTAAATCTTTTACCTTATTAGAGCTTTTAATAGTCATTGGTATTATAGCAGTCTTATCTACAGCGTTAATTATGGTGATAAGACCAGCAGAACAGTTTAGAAAAGGCAGAGATAGTTCTAGGGTATCTCAATTGGATTCTTTAAGAACTGCCTTGAATATGGCTTTAATGGAAAATATTGATTTAGGTGAAGATCACACAGTTTATCTCTCTTTACCTTCTAATGATCCTTCTTGTTCAGACCTCTCTTTACCTCCTTTACCCAATCTTTGGACTTATCATTGCTCTAATTCCTCTAATTATAGGAAAATTGATGGTACTGGCTGGATTCCTATTAACTTTACCCAACTAGTTACTGTTAATCTACCTGCCTTACCTATAGATCCTATTAATAACACCACCTATTACTTTACTTATACTACAGGAGGATCTTATGAACTTACTGCCTTATTAGAATCTTCTGAAAGACATGAACCTGCTCTTAATGATGGTGATGCTTTTCCCGGTCTTTATGCTGTAGGTACTTCCTTAAATCTCACTCCTCGGACTAGAGATCTAGGTCTGGTAGGTTATTGGAAAATGGATGAATCCTTATGGCTTAGTGATTGCTCCTCTCCAACTGTTCAAGATTCCTCTGGTTATGGCAATCATGGTAAAGCCTGTCCTAATGGTTATGGTCCTGTCACTGCACTCGGTAAAGTAGGCAATGCTGGTAGTTTTGATGGAAGTGATGATTATGTGAATTGTGGGAATGGGGGGAGTTTGAATATTACTGATGCGATTACGGTTGCGGCGTGGGTGAAGAGTTCGGTTTATTCTGGGGATAAAGATATTTTAACAAAGAACTATTATGATTGGGCATTCCGACAAAGTTGGGAGGGGGATGGAATATTACAGTTTATGCTGAAAATTGAAGGGACAATTCGGCGTCTAGCTTACAACAATTCTTCCTATCTATGGGACGGTAATTGGCATCATATTATAGGAACTTTTGATGGAATCACAAGGAAGTTATTTGTAGATAGTAATAATGTGGTATCAAATTCTGATTATACTGGAAAAATTACTGCAAGTGGGCGAGAATTTAAACTCGGTTATAGTGATTCGGGCGCCACGTATTTCAACGGCCTCATCGACGACGTCCGCATTTACAATCGGGCGTTGAGTGCGGAAGAAATCCAAGCCATCTATAATGCTACCAAATAAAATAAACCCCAAAGTTAATCCGCTACCTGACAGACCCAATTAACGACTTACGATGTCGTTAATTGTTAGAAATTGTCATTTGTTATTTGTTATTTGTAATTTTATTTGTCATTTGTCATTTGTTATTTGTAATTTTATGATATAATG
>MWBJ01000010.1 GCA_002069525.1 Parcubacteria group bacterium ADurb.Bin305
AATATTCTCAATATCTTGGAGAAGCTACCAATAATGAAGCAGAATATCAAGCTATTATTTTTGCTCTTAAGAAAATTAAACAACTTCAATATTTTACAAACCATTTGACTTTAAAGTAAAAAAAAGCTAACATATATTTTATTAGACTCAGTGTTTGATTGGGTTAGGTAATGGGTAAACTAAGAATTTGATAATCTAAACCTTAAAATGTGTATAGTTGGGTAGTTAAACGCCAAGTTAATGCTTTGGTAGGTATTTTGATAGACTATCTAAATAAGTTTTACAGGGCACATAGTTCAGTGGGCTAGAAGCCAAAGTCTTGGCTTCTAGCGGGAAAATACCTTGATTTTAATAAATATTAATCAATAAATATTTTCCCTGGGATGAACGTTCGCGAAGCGTGCGTTCGTCAAGTTAATGCTTTGGTAGGTATTTTGATAGACTATCTAAATAAGTTTTACAGGGCACATAGTTCAGCGGCAGAACGCCATTCTGATAAAATGGAGGTCGAAGGTTCAATTCCTTCTGTGCCCACTCTCTCCCCCTTGCAATTTAAAGTTAGGCAGATGGCTTAATTTTGAGTTGGACTTTAAGGCGAGATTTATGGTAGTTATTTCTTCTCTACCTATTTGGAGTTTCAAATCGATCTTGATGTGCTAAAAAAGTTGAACTTTCTTCACCCCAGAATAGATTTTCGTTTTTGATTTATGGGTTAAATGGTAAGATAATAATAGCAAAAGTTTGAATTAATCTATTTAGAGATCAGAATTATAAATTTATATAGATGATAAAAAAAGTGGTTAATCCACTTTTTTCTTTTTTAATTTTGTTTAACTAGAGCATCTACAGAATAAAAAGATACCTTACAAAAATTCTATCTAACCAATTTTTAAGATTTGCAAAATTAAAGAAAATAGTTTAAAATTTATTCAGAATAAATTAGGGGCCTGTAGTTTAGTGGTAAAATACCTCATTTGCAATGAGGAGACGCGAGTTCGATTCTCGCCGGGTCCACCAACAAGAACTCTTGCTGTTTTAGGAAATGATTGCCTCACAGCTTCGCCGCTTGGTATTGTGCAAAGTTTAGAATATCTCGCTTTCTAGATGCTATGATGAATTTTGCGCTTTGCCCTCGTTGGGGGGTTAAAAATTTTAAGAAGGCGATATACCTTGGCTTTTTGTTCTGTTTTCCTCCGCGTTAAGGAATTTAAGCACGGCATTAATTAACTCATATGCCGGAAGATACTTTGATAGTTAGTTGTATTATGATAGCTGTCGCGTTAAGCGTCAAAAACGCGGGCGGAAAATTTTTAATTTAAAAATTATGTGCGGAATTATAGGTTATTTAGGAAAACAAGAAGCAGAGCCTATTATTTTGGAGGGTTTGAAGCGTTTAGAATATCGGGGTTATGATTCAAGCGGTTTAAGCGTAGGGGACAAAAATAAGATTACTATGCTTAAAAGTGTGGGCCCAATTGAGAATTTAGAGAAATTAATAGCGACTAATGCTCTGGTAGGGAATTGGGGTATTGGTCATACTCGTTGGGCGACTCATGGAGCAGTCACCCAAGAAAATGCTCATCCTCATACTGATTGCCAGAAAAATATTTTTTTAGTTCATAATGGCATTATTGAAAACTATCAACAGCTAAAAGAACAATTAATTAAAGAAGGCCATCGATTTGTTTCAGAGACTGATACTGAAGTAATTGTTCATTTAATTGAAAAATTTTTCCAAGGAAATTTAGAAAAAGCAGTCATTCAAGCGCTTAAATTAATAAAAGGTACCTATGCTTTAGTGGTAATTTCAAGAGACGATCCGGAAAAAATTGTTGTCGCTAAAAAATCCTCCCCTGTGTTAATTGGTTTAAACGGTAATGAATATATTATAGCTTCTGATCCCAGCGCTATTGTATCTTATACTAAAAAAATTATTTATTTAGATGATGACGATGTCGCCGTGGTGACTAAAAATGGTATTCAGTTTACGAATTTAAATTATGAAATATTAACCAAGAAAACACAAACCTTAGAATGGAATCTGAATGAAGCGCAAAAAGGTGGTTATCCGCATTTTATGCTTAAAGAGATTATGGAGCAGCCACAATCAATAAAAAATTCTTTAGCTGGTCGGGTGATCGAAAAAGATGGGATAGTTAAATTAGGCGGTTTAGAAAATATTAAAGCAAGATTGCAGGAAATTAAAAGATTAATAATTGTGGCTTGTGGCAGTTCTTATTTTGCCGGCTTAGTGGGGGAGTATCTTTTGGAAGAATATGCCGGTATTCCTACAAAAGTAGAATATGCTTCTGAATTTCGTTACCGTCAACCAGTTTTAGATAAAGAAACAGCGGTTCTTTTTATTTCTCAATCAGGTGAAACAGCTGACACTTTAGCTGCTTTGCGTGAAGTTAAAAGAAGGGGTGTATTAACCTTAGGGATTGTTAATGTGGTTGGTTCAAGTATTAGCCGGGAAACCGATGCTGGTATTTATAATCATATTGGCCCAGAAATTGGAGTGGCTACTACTAAAGCGTTTACTTCACAGTTAGTTATTTTAGTTTTAATAACTTTATTTTTTGGCAGAGAAAGACAGATGTCTTTCTCTTTGGGTCAAGCATTTTGCCAAGAATTATATAGTCTGCCAGCTTTAGCAGAAAAAATTTTAGCCCAAAGAGAAAATATAGAAAATTTAGCCCAAAAATATAAAAAATACCACAATTTTTTATATTTAGGGCGCAAATATAATTACCCCCTAGCTTTAGAAGGCGCTTTGAAGCTTAAAGAAATTGCTTATTTGCACGCTGAAGGTTATAGTGCCGGCGAAATGAAACACGGACCGATTGCTTTAATTGATAAAAATTTTCCTACTGTGGGAATTGTTTTTCAAGATAGTGTTTATAAAAAAACCATTTCTAATTTAGAAGAGATTAAAACTCGTCAAGGACCAATTTTAGCGTTGGCTACTGAAGGAGATGAAGAAATTAAAAAAATTACCCACGATGTAATTTATTTGCCTAAAATTAAAGAACCCTTGATGCCTATTTTGGCTATTATACCCTTACAACTTTTAGCTTATTATTTAGGTGTTTCTTTGGGCTATGATGTAGATAAACCTAGAAATTTAGCTAAAAGTGTGACTGTAGAGTAATAAAAAGGCGTGATTGGCGCACGTTGTTGTAAAGCTTTGTGGTATTTACTACCTCGTATTATTACTAATTTAATTATGGTGGTGTTTTCTTATAGCCGATTTTATAAATTCTTTAAACAGGGGATGAGGATTTAATGGTCTTGATTTATATTCGGGATGAAACTGAACTCCTACGAAAAATGGGTGATTTTTTAATTCAATTATTTCTACCAGATTACTTTTAGGATTAATGCCGGCAATTACCATATTGTGTTGTTCTAGAATTTCTCTAAAATTATTATTTAATTCATAACGATGACGATGGCGTTCTGAAACCTCTAATAAATTATAGGCCTTAGCACTAATAGTGTTAGGTGAGATTTGGCAAGAATAAGCCCCTAATCGCATCGTTCCGCCATAAGCTTTTATTCGTAAAAGCTTTTTTTGTTCAGGCATTATATCAATTATAGGGTATTGAATTTTTTTTGTAACAAATTCGGTAGAATTGGCATTTTTTAAATGACAAACATTTCTGGCAAATTCAATTACTGCTAATTGCATACCTAAACATAATCCTAAATAAGGAATTTTGTTTTCCCTACAAAATTTTATGGCATTTATTTTACCATTTATGCCTCTGGGTCCAAAACCTCCGGGAACAATGATACCATCATAATTTTTTAATTCTTTGAGACATTTAATACTATTTTTGCCTTCGTAGTTGGCTGATGAAAGCCAATAAATATCAGGTTCAAATTTAAAGTACCAAGCAGCATGTTTTATCGCTTCGATTACAGATAAATATGAATCCAGAAGAATGAATTGGCCGCTTTCAAAATATTTGCCTACAATTCCTATTTTTACTATTTTTTTATTAGATTTTATTGTTTTAACTAAATTTTGCCAATTTTTGAATTGGTGCGTTTTTGCTTTTAATCCAAATTTTTTAAGAATTTGATTACCTAAATGCTCTTTTTCAAAATTTATTGGAATTTCATAAATTGATTTAACGTCAGGCGCAGAGATTATATTTTCTTTTACTACATTGCAAGAGATTGAAAGTTTCTTTTTTCTTAGAGCGTCTAAGGGCAAACTGGATCTGCCTAAAATAATATCAGGTTGAATGCCGGCTTCGTTTAGTAATCGGACACTTGTTTGGGTTGGTTTGGTTTTCATTTCTCCGATATTTTCAGGAATTGGTAGATAAGAAATAAAAATAAAAAGAACATTATTAGGTTCTAAAATTTTTAACATTCTGGCCGCTTCTAAAAATAATGAATTTTGATATTCACCCACAGTGCCACCTATTTCAATTAGAATAAAATCAGCTTTTGTTTTTTTAGCAACTTTTTTGATTCTAGTGATAACTTCATTGGGAATATCTGGAACCACTTCTACGCATCGTCCATGATATCCTAGTTTGCGTTCTTTATTTATGACTGCCTGATAAACACGACCGGTGGTCAGATAATTATCCGAGGTTAAAGTTTCATCTAAAAATCTTTCATAATTTCCAAGATCTTGATCGCACTCTGTTCCGTCATCAGTAACAAAAATTTCGCCATGTTCAATTGGATTCATAGTTCCAGCATCAACATTAATATAAGGATCAATTTTGATAGCTGTAACTTTAAAACCTTTGCTTTGTAAAATTTTTCCAATGGAGGCAGTGGCTATTCCTTTTCCTACGCCTGACATTACGCCGCCGGCAACAAAAATATATTTTTGTCTGGTCATATTTTTATTTCCTCGCTGCTAATTATTTTATTAATAATTAACTTTTTGATATTGTACACTATTCTAAAAAATTAGTAAACAAGCTGGGTTAGAAGAGGGTGCTTTGGTTGCCAGTACAGGGGGTTGACATTTTGTAAAAAAAGAGTATAATAAGGGTATAAATAAAATAATGCTTATAATGATTCAGATTAAGAAAGTTCGAGCCAAACAGAAGTGAGCAGTTTTAACTGTAATTTTTAAAACGCTGCTTCTTCTGCAGCGTTTTAAAATGCTTTGATAAAGAATAGAGTGCTCGACAGTTCTTTAACAAATACGCCTATCAAGTTTTAAATTTAAAATTTAGATAGGTATAATAGTTGAGACAGATCGCAAATAAAAATTAAATAAAGCAAAATAATTTGCTGTCTTATTTGTTTTTTCATTTAAGACGGGAAATAAATTAAGGGCAGATGGTGGATGCCTTGACACAGTAAGGCGATGAAGGACGGTGCGTAACTCCGATAAGCCTCGGGGAGGTGTGTAGCAACCTTTGATCCGAGGATTTCCGAATGGGTAAACCTGTTTCGGTGATAAACCGAAACGGTCTCTCTCTAATTTAGAGAGCGACAGCAAACCTAGGGAAGTGAAACATCTCAGTACCTAGTGGAGAAGAGAGCAACAACAAACACTTTTCTTTTTCTTTTAAGTTTGAAGGAAAAGAAAAGTGTTGCGATTCCCTTAGTAGTGGCGAGCGAAGAGGGAATAGTCTAAACTGTTTACTTCAACGCAAGTTGGAGTGAATAGGGTTATAGGGAAAATGCGGGATTTATCCGGAAAGCAAAAAAAATTAATCGAAGTATCTGAAAAGATACGCCAAAGAAGGTGAAAGCCCTGTAGATGAAAATTGTTTTTTCTTTCTGGCATTTTTTCCTGAGTACTCCGATGGCAGAAAGCTTTGGAGGAAGGTTCCGGAACTACTCCGGAAAGACTAAATACTTACTGTGCTCGATAGCGAACAAGTACCGTGAGGGAAAGGTGAAAAGAACCCCGGTGAGGGGAGTGAAATAGAACCTGAAACCATCATGCCTACAAGGAATCGGAGGGGTGCACCTTATGGTGCTGCCCTGACGGTGTGCCTATTGAAGAATGAGCCGGCGAGTTTATTCTTACCGCTTTAATTAAGTTGCTGAAGGCGACGTAATTAAAGGGAAACCAAGTGTTAATAGCGCGTCTACACTAACTTGTATTGGGTTGAGGAAACTTTTACCCAATATAAGTTATTGTGTAAAGGTGGTAGGAATAAGACCCGAAGCCAGACGAGCTTACCATGACCAGGATGAATTCCAACGAAAGTTGGAAGGAGGTCCGCACCCGTGAGCTGTGCAAAACTCTGGGAGGAGTTGTGGTAAGGAGTGAAAAGCTAATCGTGTCTGGGAATAGCTGGTTCTCCCCGAAATAGCTCTAGGGCTAGCGGTCTATTTACTCTCGCGGGGGTAGAGCACTGGATGGTATGTAAAGGACGAAAGTCCAGCCTACCAATCAAACTCCGAATACCGCGCGACGTTAGTCGTGCCTTTTGGCAAGATTACAATAGACTAGTCAGACTACGGGGGCGAAGCTCCGTGGTCGAGAGGCAATGAATCCGGATCGCAGTCTAAGGTCCCTAAATATAGATTAAGTGTTGAATCAAGGTGGTAATTCACCAGAGACAGTTAGGAGGTTGGCTTAGAGGTAGCCATCCTTTAAAGAGTGTGTAACAACTCACTATCAGATTTACTCTGTAAGCCGTAAGGCTTACAGAGTGGTGAATTGCGCCGAAAATTTAACGGGACTAAAATCTATTACCGAAGACGCGGTTCTACTCTAATTTTATTAGAGTAGAAGGTAGGGGAGCGTTTCCTAGGTGGTGAAGTTCTGGTGTGAACCGGGATGGAACCTAGGGAAGTGAGAATGCCGGCAGGAGTAACCACAAGTCCGATGAGAAATCGGACCCCCGAAAACCCAAGGTTTCCTTGGCAATGGAAATCAGCCAAGGGTTAGGCGACCCTAAGGCGATGGCGAAAGCCGAAGCTGATGGATAGCTGGTTAATATTCCAGCCCCCCTATTTTTTTCGAAGGGAGGACGAAGAGGGTTAGATTAAGCATCTTAATGGTTTGGTGTTCTTGACTGAGAGCGCTTGCTAGGAAAATCCGGCAAGCAGCATGCAAAATGCAAGCTCAAGGGTAGAGACAACTCTAGTTTATAACTAGGGTAGTTAATTAAAAACTCTTCCGAGAAAATTCTCTAAGGTTAAAAAAATAGGGTTCGTACCAAAAACCGACACAGGTGGGTGAGGCGAGGAGCCTCAGGGGAACGAGTGATTCCTCGTTAAGGAACTCGGCAAAAAAGCGGGTGTAACTTTGGGATATACCCTTCCTGAACCAAACGCGCAAGCGCTTGAGTGCAGGACGCAGTGAAAGTTTCCCTAGCGACTGTTTACCAAAAACACAGGTCCCTGCGAACCAGTAATGGGATGTATAGGGGCTGATACCTGTCCGATGCCAGAAGGTCAAAGGTGACGGTTGTTTCGCTTAAGCTTCACAACAGTTATTAATTTCCAAATTTTATAACTAGGCAAATGGAGAATTCTTCTCTAATCAAAAATTAAAATTCAACTCAATAAATAAATTATTTGTTGGGAGGAAAATTGATTTTTGATGGTCTCTTATAAATTTGGATATTCGTTGCGGAGCGTAAGCGGAACAGCTGATTGCCTGAAGCCCTGGTCAATGACAGCGATAACTATAATCGTTCTAAGGTAGCGCAATTCCTTGCCGGGTAAGTTCCGGCGTGCATGAAAGGTATAACGACTAGGGAACTGTCTCAACGAGGAGCTCGGTGAAACTGCGTGTCCAGCGAAGACGCTGGGTACCCGCAGCTAGACGAAAAGACCCTAGGAGCTTTACTGTAGTTTGGTATTGACTTTAATTGTCAATTGCGTAGCGTAGTGGGGAGACGTTGAAAGTTGCCTTTCGGGGCAGCTGGAGTCGCCAATGAAACACCCATCTATTGATGGTTAAAGTCTAACCTTGGTGGCAAAAACACTTTGGGACAGTGCTTGACGGGCAGTTTTTGTGGGGCGCAATCCTCCTAAAAAGTAACGGAGGAATCTATCAAGGTTGGCTATCCCGAGATGGAAATTCGGGAGATAGTGTAAAGGCAAAAGCCAGCTTTATAGCAAGGGAGGCATCCCGCGCTATTGCGAAAGCAGAGCTTAGTGACCCGATGCGTCATTGTAGAAGGCGCAAAGACACTGGACAAAAGTTACCCTAGGGATAACAGGCTAGTGGAGCCCGAAAGTCCATATCGACGGCTCCGCTCGGCACCTCGATGTCGGCTCATCCTATCCTGGCGCTGGAGAAGGTGCCAAGGGTTTGGCTGTTCGCCAATTAAAAGGATACGCGAGCTGGGTTCAGACCGTTGTGAAACAGGTCGGTCTCTATCTGCTGTGGGCGTTCGATACTTGAGGGGAGCTGATCTTAGTACGAGAGGACTAGATTGGACGAACCTCTGGTGTACCGGTTGTTCTACCAAGAGCATTGCCGGGTAGCTATGTTCGGAAGGGATAAGCGCTGAAAGCATCTAAGCGCGAAGCCTACCCCAAGATTAGGTATCGTGTTCCGAGCTTTATTTCGGAAAGTAGAATCCTAGGAGACTACTAGGTCCAACGTAAAAGTTGGGTTTCAGACCGCAAGGTTTTGGAACGATAGGCTCTAAGTGGAAGTCCAGTAATGGATTAAGCTGAGGAGTCCTAATAATTCGAATTATTTCCCGTCTTTAATGAGAAGACAAATTTTATTTAATTTTTATTTAAATTTCCCATTTTATAAATTTTTATAAATTAAAAATGGGGCTCGTGATTAAATCTAATAGGCACTACCCGTTCCCATTCCGAACACGGAAGTAAAAATATTAGATGCTGATGATACTCTTTATGGGGAAAGTAAGTTTTGCGAGCCCCTTTTTTATTTCTCTAATTTTTTATTTCTCTTTTTATTTTTTTCTTTGGCTATATTTTTTGATGTTTGTTCTTGATTAAAAAATTAATTATCTGTTATGTTGGCTCGTATAGTGTTAAGGAACTACCAGAATCACTAAGGTATTTTTAGTAAAAATCAAACGACTAAATAATATTTTTTGTTAGATTAGTTAATCTTGCAAATTCTTATAAAAAGATATAAGATGAAGAATGTTTTATTAATAGCTTGACCCGGAATTAATCTGGGCGAATTTTTAGTTTACTCTTTAGTACTAAAGTATAACTTATGGGTATTTTTAAATTAAAATCAGATTTTCAATCAACCCCTGCTCAGCAGGAGGTTATCTTGAAATTGGCTCATGGTATTAAGAAAGGGTATCGTTTTCAAACTTTATTAGGGGTAACCGGTTCAGGCAAAACCTTTACTATGGCTAATGTTATAGCTTTATTTGATAAGCCGATATTAGTTATTGCTCCTAATAAAACACTGGCTGCTCAATTGTTTCATGAATATAAAAATTTTTTTCCTGAAAATTCAGTAAATTATTTTGTCTCTTATTATGATTATTATCAGCCAGAAGCTTATTTGCCTATTACTGACACCTATATTGAGAAGGAGGCTATGATTAACGAGGAAATTGATAAATTACGGCATAAAGCCACTTCCGCCTTATTAACTCGTAAAGATGTTATTATTGTAGCTTCCGTGTCTTGTATTTATAATTTGGGCTTGCCAACTAATTATTTAACCAATGCGATTTATTTAGAAACAGGGAAACCAATTACCCGAGGAGACTTAATCAGACAATTAGTTAAAATTCAATACACCCGTACCCAAGGAGCTTTAAAAAGAGGAAATTTTCGTGTTCGAGGAGATGTTTTGGAAATAATTCCTCCGAATAGCGAAAATATTGTTTGGATAGAAATTAAGGAGCAAAAAATTAATCAGATTATGACCTTAGATCCTTTAAGCCGAAAAATAAAAGACAAAAAACAGGATGTCTTAATTTTTCCTGTTAAACATTTTATTTCCTCCGAGCCTCAAATTGAACAGGCAATAAATAATATTAAAAAAGAATTATCAGAACGATTAACTTATTTTAAGAGAAAGAAATTATTTGTAGAGGCAGAAAGATTAGAAAGGCGAACTTTGTATGATATAGAAATGTTAAGAACTATCGGGTATTGCTATGGAATAGAAAATTATTCTAGGCATTTATCTGGTAAATTGGCAGGCGAACCGCCAGATACGTTATTGTCTTATTTTGCTTCAGCGGCCGGAGTAGACAAAAATTCACTGCCTAATTTTTTAACTATTATTGATGAATCTCACATAACTATTCCGCAATTAGAAGGAATGTACTGGGGTGATAAAAGCAGAAAAGAATCTTTAATAGAATATGGATGGCGTTTACCTTCAGCTTTAGATAATCGGCCATTAAAATGGGAAGAATTTTTAGAGAGAATAGGTCAAACAGTTTTTACTTCAGCTACTCCGGGTCGGTTTGAAATAGAAAATTCATCGCAGATTGTTGAGCAAGTCATTAGGCCGACAGGTATTGTTGATCCTCCAATTGAAGTTAGGCCTGTTTTTGACCCGTCAACTAATACTAACCAGATTGATAATTTAGTAGATGAATTAAAGGCAGTGGTTGCTAAAAAAGAAAGGGCTTTAGTTAATACTTTAACTAAGAGAATGGCAGAAGATTTAACGGAATTCTTAAAACGCCAAGGATTTAAATGTCATTTTATGCACTCAGAAACTAAAACCCTAGAAAGAACTAAATTGTTAACTGATTTTCGGGCTGGTAAATTTGATATTTTGGTCGGAGTAAATCTTTTAAGAGAAGGGTTGGATTTGCCGGAAGTGACCTTAGTGGCAATTTTAGATGCTGATAGAGAGGGTTTTTTAAGGAGTGAAACTTCGCTAATTCAAACTATGGGCAGAGCGTCTCGAAATGTCTCAGGTAAGGTTATTTTGTATGCTAATGAGGTGACAGATTCAATTAAAAAAGCTATTTCTGAAGTGGAAAGAAGAAGAAAAATTCAATTAGCTTATAATAAAAAATACCATATCAACCCTCAAACTATAAAGAAAAAAGTGGAAACTTTAATTCCACTAGATTAAATTTAATTTTATGGAGGATAAAATTATTATTCACAATGCTCGAGTTCATAACCTCAAAAATGTCAGTGTAGAATTGCCCAAAAATAAACTCATAGTGTTTTCAGGGGTCTCGGGTAGTGGTAAATCATCTTTAGCTTTTGATACTATTTTTGCCGAAGGGCAAAGAAGATATATAGAATCATTATCTCCTTACGCTCGGCAATTTTTGGGTCAATTAGAAAGACCCGACGTCGATGAAATTATTGGTTTGTCGCCAGCTATTGCTATTGATCAGAAAGCCCTGTCTCATAATCCGCGTTCTACGGTTGGAACTTTAACTGAAATTTATGATTATTTACGAGTTTTGTTTGCTCGTTTGGGAAAAGTTTATTGTCCCCAATGCGGTTCAGCAATCAAAAAACTTTCTGTGGAAGAGATGGTAGATATTATTATTAGTGAAGCTAAAAAACAAAAAGAAAAAGTGGTAAATATTTTTTCCCCAGTAGTTAGAGGCAGGAAGGGGGAGTATTATCAATTGTTATATAATTTTTTGAATTTAGGATTTAGTGAAGCGCGAATTGATGGTAAATTAATGTCTTTGCATGATAAAATTATTTTATCCCGATATAAGAACCATAGCCTAGAAATTTTAATAGATAAAGTAATGATTAACGATGAAAGTCGTTTATTTGAAGCAGTAGAATCAGCCTTACGCTATAGTGAAGGTTTAGTTTTAGCTATTATAGGAGAAGAAATAGCTTCATCTCAAAATAGTTCTTCCAAGAAGAAGGTCTTAGATGGCAAGAATTTAGAAAATGAGTTATTACTTTCTAGTTCTTGGACTTGCCCTAAGGATAATTTTGCTTTTCCAGAAATAGAACCCCGATTGTTTTCGTTTAATAGTCCTTATGGAGCTTGCGAGGTGTGTCATGGTTTAGGTAAAACAGATCTCTTTTTAAATACTATTTGTCCAACTTGTCAAGGAAAAAGATTAAAACCGGAAGCTTTAGCTGTGAAAATTGAAGAACAAAATATTTGGGATTTGTGCCAAAAAAGCATTACAGATTTATACGAATTTTTTGAACATTATGAGAAAAATTTAACCGTTTATGAAAAAACTGTAAGCCAGCGTTTGCTCAAAGAAATTTTAGATAGATTGCAATTTTTATTAGATGTTGGATTAGATTATTTAACTTTATCTCGCGAGGCAGAAACATTATCCGGCGGGGAAGCGCAAAGGATTCGTCTTTCATCGCAAATTGGTTCTCAACTGGCTAATACTTTATATGTTTTAGACGAACCAACTATTGGACTTCATGATAGAGATACGGATAGGTTAATCAATATTCTAAAAATTTTAAAAGAAAGACATAATACTGTCATTATAGTAGAACATGACGAAAAAACTATAGAAAATTCTGATTATCTTGTAGATTTAGGTCCTTTAGCTGGCAATAATGGTGGCAGAATAGTAGCCCAAGGGCCGGTAGCGAGTTTATTAAAAGGAGCTCATCAATTTCCTCATTCTTTAACTTTAAAATATTTGACAGGAGAAAGGGAAATTCCTGTTCCTTGGCGACGGACGAAGACCACTGAAAAAATAAAAATTATTAATGCCTCAGTTAATAATTTAAAAAATATTACAGTGGAAATTCCCTTAAGAAAATTCGTAGTAGTTACTGGAGTTTCTGGGAGTGGTAAGTCATCTTTGGTTTATGATGCTTTATACAGGAACATTGTTAGAGTTAAAGCTCACCTTAATGATCCTTTAGAAAAAGTAGGACAGATTTTAGGGAGTGAATATTTAGATCGGATAATAATGGTAGATCAGTCTCCAATTGGCAGAACCCCTCGCTCTAATCCCGCGACATATACTGGAGTTTTTACCCCAATTCGTGATTTTTTCGCTAGTTTACCAGAAGCTAAAGAGCGGGGTTATAGCGCTTCTAGGTTTTCGTTTAATGTTTTTGGGGGGCGGTGCGAAGCTTGCGAAGGAGCTGGTTATAAATTAGTAGAAATGCATTTTTTGCCCTCTGTTTTAGTTAAATGTGATGTTTGCCAAGGAAAAAGATTTAATCGGGAAACTTTAGAAGTTAAATACAAAAACAAAAATATCAGTGAGGTTCTTAATATGACGGTGGAAGAAGCCCTGAATTTCTTTAAGGATATTTATTTTATTGCTGATAAATTGAAATTATTGATAGAAATGGGTTTAGGTTATATTCAATTAGGTCAATCTGCTACCACTCTTTCTGGAGGTGAGGCTCAGAGAATTAAGTTGGCGCGTGATTTAATTCATCCTTTAGGAAAAAGAACACTTTATTTGTTAGATGAACCAACTGTAGGCCTTCATTATTATGATATAGAAATGCTTCTTCATGTTATTAATAGATTAATAGAAAAAGGCAATAGTGTAGTAGTAATTGAACATAATATGCATATTATTAAATCAGCTGATTATATTATCGATTTAGGTCCCGAAGGAGGAGATAAAGGAGGAAAAGTTGTAGCTTGTGGTATTCCAGAAGAAATTGTTAAAATAAAAGAATCTTACACTGGACAATACTTAAAAAAATACCTAAAGTAAAGTGAAGGGTCTCCTTGCTTCAGTTATCCTGAACGAAGTGAAGAATCTCTCTTTATTCAGTTATCCTGAGCCGTAGTAGAAAGATTTTTTATTCTGAGCTTAGTCGAAGGATCTTTTATCCTGAGCCTAGTCGAAGGATTTTTTTATCCTGAGCCTAGTCGAAGGAGGACAACAAGAATTAATTGGTAATTAGTAATTTGTAATTTGTCATTTTATTTGTAATTAGTAATTTGTCATTTGTCATTTTATTATTGGTTATCCTGAGCTTAGTCGAAGGATCTTTTATCCTGAGCTTAGTCGAAGGATCTCTCGCGCATGTGAGCTTCCTTCTTACAAGGTATCTGAGACCAGCCCAGAGATTCTTCGCTCCGCTCAGAATGACAGACGAAGATCTGGGACCAGCCCAGAGATTCTTCGCTTCACTCAGAATAGCAGACATAATTCATGATTTATAATTCTTAATTCTTACCAAGCTAAAATAATATTTAAATATTTCTTATTTACCATTATGTCTCTTCTTTCCCAAGCTAAAAAATTGCCTCAATCTCCCGGTGTTTATCTATTTGTAAATAACAAAGGTAAAGTTTTATATGTGGGTAAAGCTACTTCTTTAAGAAGAAGAGTTCTAAGTTATTTTAAGAACACGTTAGAGCCGAGGTTAACAGAAATGATAAATTTAGCTTCTCAAATTAAATATTATAAAACAGCTAACGTGTTAGAAGCCATTATTTTAGAGGCGAATTTAATAAAGAAATACTGGCCAAAATATAATATTCGAGAGCGTGATAATCGTTCTTTTGTTTTTATAGTAATTCCTAAAACAGATTATCCTAAACCTTTAGTGATGAGAGGAAAAGAATTAACTAACTTTCTAGGAATTTCTAATAATAACTTAAATGATTTAAAAAAGTTTTTAAAACAACAGAATAGCCGAAAACAAAAATTTTATATTTTTGGACCTTATCAAAGTTTAGATTTAGTTTATAAATTTTTAAGAATTATTAGGAAAATTTTTCCTTATAGCACTTGTGTCCCTTTTTCTGGCAGACCTTGTTTTGATTATCAAATTGGTTTATGTCCCGGTTTATGCGTGGGGGCAATTTCTAAGCAAGATTATCAAAAAAACATTCGAAATTTGGTTTTATTTCTTTCAGGTCAAAAAAAGAAATTAATGAAGATTTTAAGTCAAGAAAATCCCGAAGAGGTTAAAGCGTTAGGGCAAATTCAAGATGCCGCTTTAATTACTAGGGATATTTTTGAAGAAAATAAAGGCCAAGTTAATTTTTCTTATCTGCTACGAATTGAAGGTTACGATATTTCTCATTTGTCTGGCCAAGAACCATATGGTTCTATGGTGGTATTTAAAAATGGAGAAGCTTGTCCTCAGGATTATCGTTTGTTTAAAATTAAACAAGCGCCTAAAAGCGACGACCTACGAGCTTTAGCCGAGGTAATTACTCGTCGTTTTCATCATCCCGAATGGCAATTTCCCAATTTGATTTTAATTGATGGAGGTAAGCCGCAAGTTGATTTTATTACTAAAACATTACAGCAGTTAAAAATTAATATCCCGGTAGTTGGTTTATCAAAATATGCGAATGATAAATTAGTTTTTGGTTCTCATACTAGCAGATCTTTTAAAGAGTTAATTTATAGCTTTAAAAGTGTTTTGCTGAAAGTTAGAGAAGAGGCTCATCGTTTTGCTATTAAATCAAGTCGTAAAAAAAGAAGGCTACAAAATTATTATTCTGAATAAAATCTAATTTTTTAGTTGATTATTTTATTGCGAGTAGATTCTGGACCGTGAGTAAATTCTGGTTTGACAAAATACTTAAAATTATGATAGTCATAAAATAAATGATAAAATCAAAAACCAACTGGGTCATCAGTTGGTTTTTGATTGTTAACTTAATCTATAAGCCGAATTCTGTTCCCTTGTTGCCAAGGTGGCAGTCATTTATCTAGCTCTAACGTTGCCATTAGAGTCAAGCGAGCACTCCTTCTTCTTATAAAGTTTACAAGAAGAAGACACGACTCTTGCGCCCGACAAGGATTTAGCCGTTTCATAATAATCTTTGTTGCCTGTTAAATTAAAATAAATTTAACCGATAACTTATAATTATTCATACCCTTTAAAGTTTTACCTTTAGAGGATAATTTAACCTTTTCAGGTTAAATCGTTTCTGTTCGCACCTCTATTCCCACCATCTTCTTTTGCGGTTACCCGCAAAAGAATTAAAGCGGTGGAGAATTGGCGGCTTTTAACCGCTGTCTTTATTAGCACTAGCTTGTCAAAGAAGACCTAAGTGTTAATTGGGTGTTCGGACTTTCCTCTCTTCTTGATATAAAGAAGAGCGACTGCCTGATTAAGTTGTTATTATTATACCATAGATTAAACTATAAAGCAAGTAAGTGTCTCAGTCTATAGTATAGTAGAAAATCTTTTAACCCTAAATTAATTTTTGAGAGGACTTAAAATAATCTAGACGAATTTAAAATTTACTCATAATGGTTAACTTAGATTTTTGACTAAATTAATTAGAATAATTAGATTCAAGATACTAAAAAATAAAAAATGCTGCCTCTTTTCTGCCTTGCGGCTTCAAAGAGACAGCAGTGATGTTATTTGTCGGCCTTGCGGCTTTCAAATAACATCATTACTATCCTATCAGATAAAAAAATTTTTGTCAAGAGGTTAAACGATTTTTTAATATTTTAACCTCCTTTTCTCCTTTTAGTATAAAACTAAAAAACAAGTGCGGTGTTTTATTGGGGAGTGATTAGATCTCAATTTTGAGCTTGCTTTATTTCAGTGTCTGTAATATAATTTATAGTAATTAAAGATAATCGCGCATTTTATAAATATATTAAACATAACCAAATATGGAACAATTTGATTTATCCAATGAGGAAAACTCTAAAGGGCAAATAATAAATTTAACCGGGGAAGAAGAGGAAGAAAATCAAGGAGAAGAAGAAAAGGAAAAAAAAGAGGCTCAAAAACTAGATAATTCAGAAGAAATTATAGAACAAATTCCAGAAGCTGAAGAGGGGGCAGCAGAAAAAGTAGGAGAGATTGCTGAAGATAGTTCTCCAGAAATTAAAGAAGAGGTGGCAAAAATAATTGAAGAAAGTCAATTACCGAGAAAAAACAAACTTTACGAAACATTTAAAACTTTAATAGTTCTGTGTTTAAGCCTTGGAGCAGTTTATTTATTTTATCAAGCAGGTGCTTATGTTAATGAATTAAGATTTAATAGGCAGCAGATAGTGCAGGATTTATCTAGTCAAAATAATCTCAATTTGCAGAGTGTTTCTGAGGTTTGGCGGGAATTTCAGACCAAACAAAGGAAAAATTTATCTGCTTGGCAAGTAGGAATTGGCGATTTATTGAGATTTTTACCAGAAATTCAACAAGATAGTGCGTTACAGGGATCACTTAATAATTTGTCAGTATTAACTGATAAGTTAACTAATGGGGAAGCAATTCAAGAAATTTTAACTCCTTGCTTAACGATTAGTACTACTGAACCCGAAACCATTATTATTGAAAATATCGAGGGATCTTCAGTTTCATCTTCTAAGCCTACTATCACCGATACTTGCCAGCAACCTTTAGTTTTGTTAAAAATAGATCAAGAATTAAAAACGTTAGAATCCTTGAATATTCAATCGATTAAACCGTTGCGGCAGCAAGTGGCTATGGCGTTAAATGCTCTAGGCTTAAATAGTGGTAAACGCTATGTGGTCTTTATTCAATACCCCCAAGTAAGTAGGCCTATAGGTGGGGTCTTATCTTCTGCTGTTAATTTTTATTTTGATAAAGGAAGGTTACAGAATTGGTGGGTTGATTCTATTCAATCTTTGAATAATGCCATGATTAATTTAGTACCTCCTTGGCCTTTTGAAGTTGTTACTAACAAATGGTTTTATCATGACCTTAATTGGTTTTTCGATTTTCCAACTTCTGCTGAAAAATTGATAAATTATTATAGCTTGGCGCCTAAAGATAATACTTCAGTTGGTAATCAGATTGATGGGGTGATAGTTTTGAATCCTTCTTTTATTAGGGAGGTTTTAAAAATTACTGGCCCTATAGTAATTAATTCAGAAATAGTCAATAATGAAACTTTTGATTCTTTTTTGGGTCGTTCTCTCAAACAAGCAATTCAATCCTTTGGGGCTTTGACTAATGAAGGGGAAGAATTAGATATGTTTTTACAAGCTTTGATTAAAAGAATTATTTCTTTACCTTCAGAGAATTTAGCCCAAATTGTTTCTATATTCAATAATTCTACCACTGATCAATCTGTTCTAGTGTATTTTAGAGATAATGAGTTAGAAAACTATTTTCAAAACATTGATATTACTGGTCAATTAAAAGATAGCCCTAATGATTATTTAGCTGTTTCTATCAATTCTATTGCGCGAGATTTTGTTGAAGATAATAGAAAAAAGATGATTTTTTTGCAAACTAATATTTTGGCTGATGGCAGGGTTATAAATCAATTATCTATAGAAGCAACATCTTTGTCGTTGGCGGATAATCGTTTAGAAACTTATCTAAAAATTTATTTACCTAAAGGGGCAACAATCTTAGAAGCGAAAGGTGGAAGCTTAAAGCCAATGGAGGATTTTTCCGAATACTATAAACGCCTCAATTATAAAACCGACTCTGATATAAGCTTGATTAAACAATCAATGGCGCGCGATACTAAAAATAAAATAGAAGTTTATGAAGAAAATGACAAGACAGTAGTTGGAACATGGGTGAAATTATCTTTGAATGAATTTTATTTAAAATATCAATTACCTCAAGTATTATCGCCTGATAGTTCTTTACTATCATGGAAATTAGTGGTGGAGAAACAAAGTGGTCAGAATATAGATTTTGCTTATAAATTGATTCCTGCTGCTAATTTTGAACTTCAATCCACTTTATTTCCTTTTGATGAGTGGTTGCCTTTATTTAATGATTTAGAGGCTGAATTTCAATTGCAGACTAAATCTTCAGCACTATAAAAACTTTTATCATTACAAACTCTAAACACTATGAAAAAAATAACCCCATTCTTTAGCAGCTTCATAGTAACTTT
>MWBJ01000011.1 GCA_002069525.1 Parcubacteria group bacterium ADurb.Bin305
CTCAAATCAAAAATTGCCCCACCGGTTTATGCGAAACGGCTATTGCTTTAGATGATGGAAATAATAAAGGATCTAATAATGAAGGAAGTACTCACCCTGATAACATGGTAAGTAGCTTATGGGGTACTTATGATGATTATCCATATACTGGCAACGATCGAAAAGATTATTGCAAGAATGTTAAATACCGCACTCGAACCACCTATCCCACAGAATCCTCTACTTCCAACGCTTATTTTTATATTTTTGTAAGATAACCCAATTAACGACTTACGATGTCGTTAATTGTTAGAATTTGTCATTTGTAATTTGTTATTTGTAATTTTATTTGTCATTTGTCATTTGTTATTTGTAATTTTTATTAGAAATTTTCATTATGTCTTTTCTCTTTTTTGGCACCTCAGAATTTGCTAAAATAGTTTTAGAAGAACTCCTGAAAACTGGATTTATTCCTTCATTAGTCATTACTCAACCCCCCAAGCCCCAAGGCAGAAACCAGATAAAAGAACCGAGTCCTGTTTATTTAGTGGCTGAAAAAAACAAGATTGAAGTTTTAACGCCTGATAATCTTAATAACGCTGATTTTAAAAAGACAATAATTTCTGCTCAGCCAGACTTTATTATTGTCACTGCTTATGGTAAAATTATTCCCAAGTGGCTGTTAGATTTGCCCCCTCAAGGAGTCTTAGGTCTGCACCCTTCTCTTTTGCCGGTTTGGCGTGGCGCTAGCCCTATTCAATCCGCTATTTTAAACAATGATGAGGAAACAGGGGTAACCTTATTTTTAATGGATGAATTAATGGATCATGGGCCGATTATTCAGCAAGCCAAGGTTAAAATTCCAGCTCGTCTCAATTATTCGGAATTAAGCCAGCAATTAGCTAAAGTAGGAGCCCAATTGTTAATAGAAACTTTACCCTTATGGCTTAACGGAAAAATTATTCCGCAAAACCAAGATGAGTCAATGGCTAGCTCGTGTTCTAAAATTAGTCCTCAGGAGGAAAAAATTGATTGGTCCAAAACCAATAACGAGGTAGCAAGAAAAATTAGAGCCTTATCTCCCCTGCCCGGAGCTTATACAATTTTGGACAATCAAGTAATTAAAATTTTATCTGGAGAACCTCGAGAAGATAATGAAGTATCGCTTATGAAACAAATTGGAGAAATTTTTATTTGGGAAAAAAAATTGGCAGTAAAATGTAAAACTGGTTTTTATATAGTTAATGAATTACGGCCTGCTGGTAAAAAAACAATGCCTAGTCGAGATTTTTTAGCAGGACATAAAAATGTTATTGGAAAAATATTTAATTAATCAAAAATCTTAGAGAAGTTTAGCAATTACCCAAATTTAATCCTTATGTTTTCACCCATCTATTCAAATAAAACTACCAATCAAAGCCCTAAAAAAAACCCTAAACATCCACTTGTATTTTGGGTTGGTTTATTATTATCGCTTTGCTGCGGCAGTTTCTGGTTAGGTTTAAACTATCCTAATTTCTCTCTGGTTTGGGCTCAACCTAGTTCTTTAGCCGCCTCATTGAATGATTTAAATTTTTCGCTTTCTTCTAGTACTCAAAATACCTATAATCAAAATGTTAGCGAAACTGCCCCTGAGACAACTATTTTTCCCAGTCAATCAACTACCACGGCTAATTCAATTTCAACCCCAGAACCAACTAAGGCCTTAGAAATTCCTCCTCATATTAATTTATTGGATTTTTACCAAACTTATAGTCAAAGATTGTTTGGTGATGAAAGCGTTAAAATTATAAGCAGAGAAGAATGGGGAGACCAAAATTTTTTCTCTAACAATCCCCCACCTAATCTAAAAATGACTATCTATGACGGAGAAGGAGCTGAATACGATTATGATTACTTCAACAATTTAGAAGATTTTTTTTCCAGCCGCCTGCTAACCATTAATTATCAAAACAATTTTCAGAAATACGATGAAAGTTTTATGCAAAACCGCAAAATCTTCAATGGCGTTAATTATATTGATTACCAATATTTGCCTGTAGAAGAAATTGTAATTCATCATACAGCCGGAGCTTTTACTTCTGATATGGATTCCAGTCGCCACGAGTTAGAAAGAATTTATTTATTGCATACTAAAGAAAGAAAATGGCACGATTTTGCTTATCATTATTTTATTGATGGTTCTGGTAATATTTATGAAGGCATTATTGGCGGAAAATATGCTCTTGGCACCCATACTTATTACCACAATCATGGCACTTTAGCCATAGCATTAATGGGTGATTTTAGGCCGGGTCATAACCAATTAAATAGCCAAATGATAGAATCTTTGGCTAAATTAATTAAGTATTTGATCAAAGAATATAAAATAGACACTTCTACGCAACAGTATTATCTGAGAAAATCAGATTTATCTGGTAGACAATCATTTTCAAGTTTTATCAGAGGCCATAAAGAATTAGATGCTGTTTCACCAATTACTGCCTGTCCGGGCGTCTCGCCTCAAACTTTAAGAGATATACTTTACCCTTTAATTGCATCAAAGTCTTCGCCTTCTTGAAAGGTTTCAGCAGTATATTCCCAAAATTCCACTTTTTTTACCTCCTTCCAATAATCTGCTGGCAATCCTGCTTTAAGACATAAATTGTTTACAAACTCTTCTGGCTCTGGCAGATCCTGCCAAACTTGAGGTAAAAAAGTAGCCTCTCTGATAGGATAAGTTAAAGTTTTAATTACGAGTCCGGGTTTCTTTTTTTCAAGATACGCTAATAATTGTTCTGGAGTTTCTAAATTGGTAATTTTTTTCATTTCAGATAAAATAGAAATCTCTATTTTAAGGTGGGGCAATTCTTCTTGAGAGACAGGGGGAAAACGAGGATCAAATAAAGCGGCTGCTAAAACATTTTCTATAATTGCTTGATATAAAACTTTACCCGCTTCTAAATTACCCATACAACCTCGTAATTCTCCGTGTTTAGTTAGAGTCACAAAAACACCTCTTTTTTCATGAAATACAAAAGAAGGCATATATTCTTCATCAACCTCAATAATAGTTTTTTCATCAAAATACTGTTCTAAAGTTCGACGAGCTAAAGATAAAAGATATTGTTTTTCAGATGCAGTCATAATGAATAATTTAAAATTCAAGCTGGTAGCATTATATCATATATTTTTAATGAAAGCTACGCTGGCATAACCTACTACTTGCTCTTTGCCTCCGGCAGTTTCTCCTGAATTAGAGCTTTTTAATAATTTGGGCTGCCAGTAGCATTTTTTAGCCAGAGCCAGCAATAAACTAAGAGCAGTTTTACCACAGGCATCTCCGTATTGTTCAAAACCCGAAAGATCTAAACTTAAAATTGTATCTAAGGTTACTTTATCAACCATTTGCGCTTCTTCGTAAGTTAAATAATGACTTAAATCAGAACTGACAATAAGCAAAGTATCATCTTGAAGAATTGATTTAATTATCTCAGCTGTTTGTTCAATATTAGATTTGCTTAAACCGTTAGTTAATAAAGGAAAAATAGCAAAATTTGTTAAGACGGTTTGCAAAAATGGAATTTGAACCTCTAAACAATGCTCTAATTTATGGATTTCTATGGATTCCTGAAATAATTGATTATTTTTTAATTGATCAAAATCTAAATAAGACAAGCTTTTGACTTGACCTAAGGGTGTTTGCCAGAAACCACTAGGGCAAGCGATGAGCTTAGCCTCGCTAGATGGAGGGTAAATATGAGAAGGACCTATCAAAATAACCGTCGTAAAATTAAATCCTTTCAAAATTTTATAAGCATAGGCTGCAATTGGGCCCGAATAAATATAACCAGCATGAGGAACAAGTAAAGCTTTAGGAGGTTTATTAAATTTTTCTACTGCCGCCTGCTTATAAAAATGATCAATTAAAGATACTAAATCCTCTTTTGATTCCGGGTAAAAAGTCCCACTTACTGCTGGTTGTCTAATAAACATATTCTCTATTTAGTGTAATTACACTATTAGTATAACATAAAAAATGTCAAACCTCAATAAATTTCAATAAGATACAATTGGAATTTTATAACTTCTTTTGTTATACTTTTATCATACTTTAAACTTTAAAACTATAAAACTAATGGCCACGACCTTATCTACAACTCGACAACCCCAATCCCCTGCTGAATTTTTTGCCAAGAAAAACCTTCTCCAAATGGGTTTAGGAATTTTAGGAGGCGGATTTACTATTGCTCAATGGTTGATTAAACAACATCCAAAATCTATCACAATTACTGACAGTAAAAATTCGGATGATTTTCAACCAGCTATCAAAAAATTAACGACTCTGGCTCAAAACAATAAAGTAAAAATAAAATTTGTTTTAGGAAAACATCGTCAACAAGATATTTTAACTAATGATTTAATTATAGTGAATCAAGCTATTCCTTTAGATATTCCTTTATTAAAACTGGCGCGTGAGAAAAAAAAGCCAATTGAAAATGATATCACTCTCTTCTATAAATTCGTTAAGAACCCTACTTTAGGGATCACCGGTACTAGGGGTAAAACTACCACTACAATTTGGCTGCATCATTTGTTAAAAAGCCAATTTCCAAAATCAATTTTTGGCGGCAATATTCCTCACAAACCAGCCATTTCTTTATTAAACAAAATTCCCCCAAAAAACCCTATAGTTTTAGAAATTCCTTCGTTTCAGTTGGAATTATTGAAAGATAAATCACCCCGGATAGCGGTGATTACTAATATCTATAGGGATCATTTAAACCGCCACCATACCATGCAAAACTATATTAAAGCTAAAGCTAATATTTTTCTTCATCAAACACCTAATGATTATTTAATTCTCAATTATGATGATCAAGGAACCAAAGAATTCTTGAAATTTAGAATTCCTTCTCAAGTTTATTATTCTTCTTTAGTCCCCTTACCTTCTAAAATAAATGGTCTTTTTTTATCAGATAATAAACTTTATTTCCAAGAATATGGCCAAAAACAAATGATCGCCAATATAGCTAAATTCAAACGATTAGGAGAACATAATATTTATAATTTACTTCAGGCTATATTGGCCGCTAAATTATTTGGCTTAGATTTCCCAAAGATAGTAAATCAAATTGCTACTTTACCCCAAATTCCTATGAGACAAGAAACAATTATCAAACAAAAAAATCTATTAGTTATTAATGATAGCGCCAGCACTATACCTGAAGCCACTATAGCTGCTTTGCGTTATTGGTCTACTTTTCCTAACCCAAAAAAGAAAAACTTAATTTTAATTACTGGAGGCACTGATAAAGATTTAGTATTTGATAAACTAGCTTTTGAAATTAAAGAAACGATAAACCCCAATAATCTTATTCTACTTGACGGATCAGCTACACAAAAGCTAATAGCAGAGCTGCAAAACTTAAATTATCCTCTAGCTTATCCTGCCCAAGAAACACTTAAAAAATGCCTTCTAATTAGCAAGGAATTAATTAAAACATCTAGATTAAATATCGTTCTGTTTTCACCGGGAGCCACTAGTTTGGAAAAATTCAAAAATGAATTTGATAGAGGTGAGAAATTTAATGAATTAACTAGAATATTATTTAGACATTAAAAAAACAGGGTTTTTTAAGCCCTGTTTTTTTATTTATCTATTAAATCCTCTGGAACGAAATCTATCTCCGCCACCAAAAGATTTTTTCATTGGTCTAGCCTCATCTACCACAATATTTCTGCCATCTAACTCTTTGCCGTTTAAAGTATCAATAGCTTTCTGAGCTTCTTCCTCTGTAGACATTTCTACAAAACCAAACCCTTTAGATCTGCCGGAGAATTTATCAGTCACAATAGTGGCTGACTCTACTACTCCAGCTTGCCCAAAGAAATCTTTCAAAGAATCCTCGGTTGTGCTATAAGAAAGGCTGCCAACGTATAATCTTTTTTCCATTCTTTTAACTTAATTTTCTTTAAGTATCTACTTAAAGAAACGACCCCTCCTCAATCTTTTATTACTTATTAAGATTTTTGTGAGTAAGCACTGGATAATTTAAGAAGTGCTGTTTTAAGTATACTAATTTATTTTAAAAAAGTCAAATAAAAACTGGTAAGGAATCTATACCAAAGGAACAAAAACAAACCCTTCATAAATCTTTTCCTGATACTTATTTGCCTCTAATTTATCAACAACGACGACGCTTTGGTTTCTAGAAACTACCATTCTGCCGCCAATCTTTAATTGATTATACCAATCTTTTGGAATTTCCTGAGCGCTCGCTGAAGCCAAAATTTTATCATAAGGAGCTTCGGGTAAATAACCCTTTTTACCATCAGCGCCAATAAATTTTACTATTCCCTTGGTTAAAAAATTATACTTAGCTACATTTGATTTTCCAAACTCTACCAACTCCGGAATTATCTCTACGGCAATTACAATTCCAGTAGGACTTACACAATGGGCTAATAAAGCACTAGTCCAACCAGAACCAGCGCCAATATCTAAAATTTTTTCACCGGGCAAAGGATTTAATAGTTCCAGCATAAAAGCCACCACTAACGGTTGAGAGATTGTTTGACCAAAACCAATAGGCAAAGCCTCATTAGAATAGGCTAAATCTTTAATATCTGAGGGTATAAATTCCTCTCTTTTGATATGATAAAAGGCCTCAATGAGTCGAGAACTTTTTAACCATCCAGTTTCAACTAACTCAGTAATTAACTCGTTTAAGGTGGGTTTTGCCATCTTAATGTTTTTAAAAATTTAGACAGGATTTAGATCAGAAATTTAGATTTTATTTAAATTTTCTTGATTTTTATCTTTTTTATTTTTTTGATGGGTGTAGATTTCTTAAAACCTAATTTCTTTTGTGGAATATTGAAAACTGCATTTAAATCCTTCACTAGAGAAATAATATCTAAATCATAGGTCTGGCAGATTTGAGCCAAAGTTAAGTCCTGAGCTTCAAAGCGAGCAAAAGGACAAAATAAACAGGGTAAATTATGCTGCTGAAGAACTTCAACTAATTTAGGATTATCTAATAGATCTAACAATTTAGTGTTTTTATCTATCTTATTTGACGCTTGAGAGGCTTTTTTCGATAATTTCTTCATAGGTTTTATAGATTTAAATAATTTTTACCCAACGTAACCGTTGATACTGATCAGGTCTAAACGACCATTGAGTATAATGGCATTTTTTGAGCAATTTTTCAAGATCTTTCTTTTGCCATGTATCAAATTCAAGAAAAATTGCTCCCTTAGGTTTTAGAAAGTTCTGAGCTTGCTTTAATAATTTATCAATATAGTATAAGCCAGTAGAACCTCCTAAAATAGCTTCATGGGGTTCCCACTTTAAAACAGATTTTTGCACCCTCTTAATTCTAGAATTGGCTACATAAGGAGGATTAGCAAAAATATAATCATATTTACCCTGAACCCGAGAAAAAATATCTGAGGGTACAACTTTATATCGCTTTGAAGAAATATTGCTTAACCGTAGGTTCTTTTTGATTTGCAAGATAAAATTCTTATTTTTTTCTGCCAAAATTACAGTCGCCCAAGGCAAATGTTTTAAAAGAGCGATGCCGATACAACCAGAGCCGGAAAAAATATCTAGTATCTTTATTTGTTTTTTAGAAGTTAAATGAGAAAAATAACTTTCTTTAATTTCCAAAATAGCTTTTTCTACCCAATATTCTGTCTCAGAACGAGGAATTAACGGCCTATAAGATAAATCTATTTTGCAATCCAAAAATTTAGTAAAACCAATAATATAATCTAATGGTTCTCCTGATTTAATCTTCAATAAATCATACATAATGTTATCGCGTATAGTTCGCGATTTTGGATCAGAGTTATTAAGCAAAGCTTGGAACTGCCGATGGTTTAAATTATATTTTTCTGCTAATAACCACCCGAGAGCTTGCCTCTCTTTATCTTGATGGTTCATTGTGGTATAATCAATTTTTAAGAATTAAGTTAGACTCAAAGTTTAAATAATTAAATAAAAAAATTGTTTCAAAAACCTATGGAAGAAATTATGAAATATTGTTATCTTAACGATCGCGTGATGCCTCTGAATAAAGCTGCAATTTCTCCTTTAGATTTAGGTTTTGTTAGAGGATATGCCTTATTAGAAGTATTGCGTACTTATGGTGATGCTCTTTTTATGTTTAATAAGCATTACCAAAGATTCATACAAGGAGCCAAATTGTTACGCTTACAACCGATTCCCCAAAACAAACAACTTGAATCTTGTATTTATCAAGTTATTAAGGCCAATAAAGCAACTGACTGTAAAATTAGAATTCTTTTGTCTGGAGGACCTTCTAAAATAGACTTTCAGTTATCCGGTCATCCAACTTTATATATAGATTGCGAACCTTTACCTTATTACCCTCCTTCGTTTTACACTAAAGGAATTAAACTAATCACCCTTGTTTACAAAAGAGGCCTAGCCACAATTAAAACTACTAATTATATAGAAGCTATTAGAAATCAACCATTATTAACACAACGCCAAGCCCAAGAATTACTTTATGTAAGCGATAATAAAGTGTATGAATGTTCTTCTAGTAATATTTTAATTTTCAAACAGAATGATTTAATTATTCCTAAAAATGATATTTTAGAAGGCATTACGATGCAAATAGTTTTAAATTTGGCTAAAAAATACTTTTCGATAAAACGCCAAGATATCTTTTTATCTGATCTAAAAAAAGCTAATGAATGTTTTATTACTTCTACTACTAAAGAAATTATGCCCGTGGTCAAGATAGATAGTTTAGTAATTAATAAAGGAAAAGTAGGACCAAACACTCAACGATTAATGTTGGCTTTTCATAATTTAGTAGCCCAATACTCTACTAAATCCATTAAAAAACGAAGGTAAGATAATAACCAATTATATTATTCTAGCAGTAGCTTTCTAAAGCAATAACCTAAAGATTGCCTTTTATTCGGTTGTCTGACCATCAAAATGTTCTTCATTCGCCATGGCTTCTTCTTTGGTGTGATGAATAATGCCATCTTTATGATTGGCTGGAGAATAAATGGTATAAAGCTTCAAAGATTCGCTTTCGGATACATTAATTACATTGTGCTCACTGCCAGCAGGTACAATAATCGCGTCTCCGTCAGTTACCAAGTACTCCACCCCATCTATTATTACTTTTCCTTGCCCTTTTTCTATTCTAAAAAATTGATCCACATCAGAATGAACCTCTAAACCTATTTCTTCTAAAGGTTGTAAGCTCATTAAAACTAATTGTGAATGTTTTCCAGTATAAAGAACTTGCCGAAAATTTTCATTTTCTAAAGTTAATTTTTCAATTTGACCAATATATCCTTTCATAATATTAATTAAGTTTTTATATTTTATTTTTTTATTTTATTTTTTATTTTATTTTTTGTTTAAATGCCGACCATTATTAACATTAATGAGTATAACATATAGTAGAATTTTTTAAAAGTCAAGATATTAAAAAGGCAGGAAATTAAAATTTTCCTGCCTTACTATAGTTAATTTTATATTATTTCTCCCACATTTTCATAGTGGTGAAATACGAAAGTATCATGGAGACAACGAAACCACAAAACAGTATGACTACTGTGATCCAGCTAGGGCTAATACCTGCCCAGCTTAACAATAATGGATATAACCAATAATAAGTTAAAACCCAATAAAGAACAGGTCCAATAATTGGAATTAAGCCAACTACAGATATTAAACCGAACAATAAACCCATAAGCAAAACTACCAAACAGCCCGATATACTCCCTCCGTAATAAAAATAGGCAATTAGGGATAAAATCACTGTTGAGAATATGCCTACAGGAAAATAATCATTTTTCATATTTAATTACCTCCTTTCTTCAAAGATTATAACAAAAATATGACCGGCTTCTTTTTATTTTTGGGAAAACAAGAAAATGAGTATGATGGTGAGCATCATTGTCATAGTTATTATGGTAACGCTAGGGTACAACGCTTTGGTAGTACTGATCAAGAATAAATTATACCCTATTAATAGACACACTATTACAATAACAATGTTCTTAAAAATCTGCTGCGCTTTCATTATCTCCCTCCTTTCCTAAAATTTTAAAATGTCAAAAAGCTAATTAAATTATAACACAATGTTTTAATATTGTCTACAGAATTAGGTATTAGAAATCTGATGAAAAATAAAAAAAATAAAAAATAATATAAGATCAATATATAATACAAAGGAATAGTAAGATAAATAAATATAACGTATATAGAAAATAATTAAAAAAATCTTGCTGACTAAAAAGTCAACCGATAAAACTTAAAAGAGAAACTTCCAGAATAATTTAATCAAGTACTTTAAGAATTAACTGCTAGTGTTTAAAGCAATATTCTGCTTCTAATTTATCCTGTTCTTTTTTAATATGTTCTTGACCGGGCTCTTTATCAGAACCTAACAAATGCATAAAAACATTACTAGATAATTGCTCAAACGGCATATAACAATTCAGTGTCGACGCGCTTCCCTCTAGATTAGTATCGCTTGAACCAATTAATTTAATGGTATAATGACATTTACTATACTCTGAGCCAAAAACTGTTACTTGAAGAGTGGTATTATCAGTAAAAGGCATCCTTAATTCACTTGGAGTGCAGGTTAAAAATTTAGGCTGAAAACAAACAGGATCAACGCAAATAACAGATTCTGCAGGTTGAGTGGTAGAAATTATCGTTCCTAATTTTGACACCTGATTGTTGTCTACCAATAAAGCAATAACTATTATAACTGCTATTATTCCAACAACTAACCAAATATTTTTATTGTTCATAAGAATTGATTAGATTTATTTGTTTATTATTATTTATTATTTTTTTATTAATTGTTTTTATTACTCTTTGAATTTTTTTATTTTTTCTTTTTCTTAAAGCTTAACCTTTATTAAAATTAAACAAAAGCCCTTGTTTTTCTTCCCAAAGCGGTGAGGGTGGGATTTGAACCCACGGTCGTCTTGCGGCGACTCGCGCTCTCCAAGCGCGTGCTTTAAACCACTCAGCCACCTCACCGCTTTGGGAAGAACTATCTAGGAATAAGATTTAATTAATATTTCTGATTATCGTAAATATGCTTATTTAATTTATTTCCATTGATCTTAAGGCTTTAATTCTTTCTTCTAAAGGAGGGTGGGTCATCCATAAAGTCATAAACCAAGGGGTTTTTCTTTGCTTTTTATTATTTTTTTCTGGATCTATAATGAATAATTGTCGAGTAGCGCTACTGCTAACTTTTAACGGAGTTGGATCTTGAGCAATTTTCTCTAAAGCTCTGGCTAGACCTTCTGGGTAGCGAGTGAGCATAGCCCCAGAAGCATCTGCCAAAAATTCTCTTTTACGAGAAATTGCCAGCTGAATCAAAACTGCTGCCAAAGGAGCTACAATAGAAATCACCAAACCGATAATTATAGTTAAAACCTGCCCGCCATTATCATTATCGTCTCCAAACCAACTATTAAAATAAAACATTCTAAAATACCAATCGCTTAATAAAGAGATTACACTTACTAGCACTACTACTACTGAACTCAACAAAATGTCTTTGTTGCCAATGTGAGACAATTCATGGCTAATTACACCCTCTAATTCTGTTTTATCTAATTTTTGAAGTAAACCAGTCGTTACGCAAATAATGCTCCGCTGGGGATCTTTCCCAGTCGCAAAAGCATTGGGAGACGAATCTTCCATAATATAAATTTTGGGCATCGGTAAACCGGCAGTGATACTTAAATTTTCTACTAAGCGGTATAAATCAGGATAATCGTTTTTATTAGCAGGTTTAGCTCTAGTCATCCTTAAAACAATTTTATCGGAATATTGATAGCTTAAAAAACTTTGAACACAAGCTATAATAATAGCTAATATTAATATCCAAGGAGCATTAAAGGCTTGACTAAAAACCCAGCCAAAAAAAATCACTAAAACTAAAAAAGTAGTAATTAAAAACCAAGTTTTCTTAACATTCACAGCTGTTTGATTATAAAGATTTGACATAGAATTAATTAATTCCAAATTTGAGAAATATTTTAGAAATTAAAAATTAATTTTAGTTGGCAGTTGCTCATCCTTACTTACTGTTTCAAATAAAACCTCTGGTTTAAAACCAAATAAATTAGCAATTATATTGGTAGGGAAAATACTAATAGCTATATTATAATCTCTTGTGACGGTATTATAAAATCTACGGGCTGCCTGAATTTTATCTTCTGTATCCACTAATTCCCGCTGTAATTCTAAAAAATTTTGATTAGCTTTTAATTCCGGATAATTCTCTGAAACAGCGAATAAATTTTTTAAAGTCTCAGAAAATTGATTTTCTGCGGCAGTTTTTTCTTTACCAGAAGCCGTCATGGCTTTGGCTCGAGCTTCGGTAACTTTTTGAAATAATTCTTTTTCATGAGTCATATAACCTTTTACAATTTCTACTAAATTAGGCACTAAATCATAACGGCGTTTAAGCTGAACTTCAATATCAGACCAAGCTTCTTTTACCCGGTGGCGCTTAGCTACTAAAGAATTATAACCTAGAATAAACCACATCACTAACACTAATAAAATAATGATAAATATTGTCATAATCAATAAATTTTAAAAATTTAATTTTTTGTTTTGACCCTACAAGATATTATATTCAAGATATTATATTAAAAAATAGCATAACCTAACATTGTTATCTTGATAAATATAATTATATTATATAATAAAACTGGACAGTTTTCAAGTATTCTGTCCAGTTTTGATGCCTCATTAATTCTTTCCAATAAACCTTCACTTAGTACTCATCAGGCATATCCATTCCTTCTAAGCCACCCATAGCCTCAGGACTCATTTTAGCTTCTTTTTTTTCAGGAATTTCATAGACTATTGCTCTAGTAGTTAAAATCATACCACTAACAGAAGAAGCATTTTCTAAAGCCGAACGAGTCACTTTGGCAGGATCAATAATACCGGCTTTAAACATATCCACAAATTCGCCTGTTAAAGCATTAAATCCTTCATTGTCCCCTCTTTTCTTAACCTCTTCCAAAACCACATTACCATCAACCCCAGCATTAATAGCTATTTGGCGTAAAGGATCTTCTAAGGCTCGTTTAATAATTTCTACTCCCATTTTTTCATCCTCATTAGCTACTTTTAAATTATCTAAGGCTTTTTGAGCCCTTAAAAGAGCCACCCCGCCACCACAAACTACACCTTCTTCTAAAGCAGCTTTAGTAGCCCGTACAGCATCATCTACTCGATCTTGTTTCTCTTTTTGCTCTACCTCGGTTGGCGCGCCAACTTTAATTACGGCTACGCCCCCGCTTAATTTAGCCAGCCTTTCCTGTAATTTCTCTTTATCAAAATCAGAGTCAGTGATTTCTAATTCTTTTTTGATTTGTTTAATTCTCTTCTCTATGTCTTCTTTCTTACCAGCTCCTTCTACAAGAGTAGTTTTTTCTTTATCCACAGTGACCCTTCTAGCCTGACCTAAATCAGACAACTCAGCTTTATCTAATTTAAGACCTAATTCTTCGGAAATAACCTTGCCTCCAGTAACTATGGCGATATCGCCCAATAACTCTTTTCTATTATCACCAAATCCGGGAGCTTTAATAGCTACCACATTTACGATACCGCGTAATTTATTTAAGACCAAAGTAGCTAAAGCTTCGCCACTAACATCATCAGCAATAATTAAAATATCCTTTTTGCCACTTTGAAGAATTTTATCCAATAAAGGCACTATTTCTGAAATGCTTGAAATTTTACTATCAGTAATCAAAATATAAGGATTATCCAAAACTGCTTCCATTTTTTCCGGATTAGTTACCATATAAGCAGAAATATAACCTCGATCAAATTGTAAACCTTTCACAATATCTTTGGATAAACCTAAAGTTTTTGATTCTTCAACTGTAATTACTCCATCTTTGCCCACTTCGTCAATAATTTCAGCGATCATATTGCCAATCTCTGCTTCCCCAGAAGAAATAGTAGCCACGTTAACAATATCTTCATGCGTTTCCACTTTATGGGCAATTTGTTTTAATTGATTGACAACCACCTCCGTAGCCTTACTCACGCCCTTTTTAAGACTTAACGGATTAGCTCCTGCCGCTAAATATTTTAATCCATTATTAATGATAGAAGCTGCCAATAAAATAGCAGTTGTGGTGCCATCACCAGCTACATCATTAGTTTTTTCTGAGGCCTGTTTCATTAATTCGGCTCCTAAATTCTCGATTTTGTTTTCTAATTCTATTTCCTTGGCAATTGTCACTCCATCATTAGTAATCACAGGAGAACCAAAACCTTTATCCAAAATCACATTAGATCCTTTCGGCCCCAAAGTTACCCTGACAGCAGAAGCAATTTTATCAATGCCTTTTTTTATTGATTGACGAGCCTTCTCGTCAAAAATTACATTTTTAGCCATAGTAGTTATATCAAATAATTATTAATTGTTAATTTTTACTTTATTATTTTTTTCGATCTAGTACAACCTAAAAAAAACGAATAATCCAAAATTTACTCAATAATTGCTAAGACATCATCTTCACGAATAACATAATACTCCTTGTCCTCAATCTTTATTTCAGTTGGAGCGTATTGAGTGAATAAAACAGTATCACCTACTTTAACGGTTAAAGGTAAAATTTTACCTTCATCTGTTACTTTACCTGAACCAATAGCTAAAACTTTACCCATTTTGGGTTTTTCTTCGGCAGTTTGAGGTATAACAATACCACTTTTAGAAACTTTTTCCTCTTTAATTGGTTCTACAAAAATATGATCTGAGAGCGGTTTAATATTCATAGTAGTTTTTGCGTTATTATTTATTATTTTTTGTTTTTTTGATTTCCTCGTTTAAGTTTTTACAAAGCAAAAAATTTAAATGAATAAATTTATCACTCATCGACCACGAGTGCTAATTACTAATCTTTAGTATACTCAAAAAAAATTTTTTGTCAACACTCTGTACTGGAAGTCCGCCTAAAATAATTATTATACCTAATGTTATCCCATTTTGGCCTCTTAAATATTACTTAGGCGTCTCATTTTGGGACCAATATGACTCTGATTTTGATTTGACAAATATCCTAAAAAGGAATATTATACTATTAAATTTAGCACCTTAAAATTACAAATAAAAAGGAGGAATTGATGAAAAAATTAGAATGTAAAATGTTTTTTATTAAGGAAAGAGACGGGTATGGTCTACCTGAGGTCTCTAAAATTAATAATTTCAAGAATTATCTCCAACAATGGCCATACCTAAATAATTTACATCCCTTGACTTTCCAGCCATTCGCCTTGCGACTAATACTAATGATTGTTAGAGCTGAACACTCAACCTCATTGAAAGGTTATCTTAACTATATTGCTAAAGTGTTCTCGTTAAGCCTAGACCAGCAAAGACAAGAAGCATTGTATTTTTGCTGGTATAATAAAGATCAAGAAGACGGCACAGTAATTAGAATCCCGCCCTCATTAGACACTATAACCCCTGAATTTACTTTTGATGAAATAGACCCAGTTAATACCCTAAAAGAATTGAAGGAAATAAACGAGAATCGCTTACAGGCAACAGAAAAAATCTTGGAAGATAACCAAGATAATAGATATAGAATAAATCATTTTGACTGCTTAAAAGATAATTTGTTATACTCAGAATTAGAAAAAATTTATGCTGATAGAATTAAAGAAATGGAGAATAAAATCCAAGAAATAAAATATTTCTTGGCAGAAATTCAAAAATTACTTGACGAATTAACATAGTATAATAATAAAAGGGACTGCCTTGGATAAGCAATCCCTTTTTTGTTTATATTTTACACCTATCGCAACCCCAAGAAAATGGAGTGGCGCAAATTTTTCTTCTTATTTTCCAACATAGCTTTCTCTTTTCCAGCCATCTGGAACAGGAGAACCAAAAATATAGCGGTGGAAAATAATAGCTGGCGACAGTCAGGTAATATTTTTTCTCTTTACTTTTTCTTTTTTCATCTGAATACAGATATAAAGGATAGTATTCTATCCGAGCCTTATATCTTTTCAACAAATGGGAAGCTAAAAATAAGACTTCTTTTTTACTACCCGCCTCTCCTGCAAAAATAATAGAATCAGCCGGCTTAATGTTCTGAAAAAGACCTTGTATATCTTTATTTTTAGCTAAAAATAACAAATTCTGAAAAGTAGTAATACTCTGAGTTTCTAGATAAATCGCTTCCGGATAAATCATTTTTTCCATAAGAAAATTTAAAATTACCATTGCTTCGCTTTGCCTAGGATAATAAGGATCAGTATGACCGCCTGTAATTACCAATAGCCAATCTTCTTTTTTCTGTTTTTTATTTTTCAAAAACGGAATAAGTTGTTTCTCCAGCTTTTCCGGATAATCCCCTTTCAAATGAAAGCCCAAAATAACAATAACAGTCACTTCCTACCTTCCTTTCCGTGTTATCTATGACATCTAAGTCGATAGATTAAATTGGTAAGTAACTAGTTAAGTAATAATAAACAGTGGTAAGAATTTCCCAAACTAAAAAATTAAATGGGTTTTTTAATCGTGTTTGAACGTTCTCGCCATAATCTGCCTCAGCACCAATAAAATATAATTTTATATCTTTAATGTTTTGTCTTTTGAGTTCCTGTAAAAATAACATTTTTATCTGTTTCAAGTGTCCATAAAAATCCACAATAATAGCTGATTTATAATTTTTTTCCTGCAAGTAATCTATTGTGTTTTTAGCATTTCCTCTACTGTTTCGACTTTTCGTTTCCATATCGATATGAGGTGGTGGATCGACAGTTTCTTCTAAAAAACAATGCGACATTTCTTCAGCTTCGGATATTTTGTTTATTCTATAACCGCCTGAAAAAAATATCGCGACATTATCTCCAAATCTATAATAGAAATTTTTAACTTTGTTCACTACAGCATAGCTCTGTTGACTTAGGGTCAATCTAGGTATTTCTGTAAATGGAGGAAAAAACACCATTACAAAACCTAATCCAGCCCCTATACCTACAATGGCATCTACTTGATATGGCAATAAATCATCTGGAATTTTGAACAATAAATCAAATAAATATCTCCAGAATTTCATTATATTCCTCCTTGCGTCAGCCCGCCGGCAAATTGATTTTCAAAAATCTATCTTAAAAATAACATTTTAAATAGCTATTGTCAACTAAAATAACGAGCAGGCAGTATCTTGTTTAAACATTGACAAATATTCTAAAATATAATATTATTTTAATTATATTTAGCACCTTAAAATTACAAATAAAAAGGAGGAATTGATGAAAGAAGAAGTGAAAATTAAAATGTTTTTTATAGATGATAAAGATCGATATGGGCCACCCGAGGTCTCTAAGATTAAAGATTTCAAAGAGTACCTCAAGCAATGGCCATACATAGATTTAGATTTACATCCATTAACTTTCCACGAGTTGGCGTTGCGCCTTATAATTGTCATGGATGAAAACTTAACCCCATTGAAAAGTTATCTTGAATATATTGCCCAAGTATTATTATTAAGCAAGGAACAAAAACAAATCGAAGAAATGTATTTTTGCTGGTATAATAGCGAGTGGCGTCAACCTAAGTCTAAAGACGAAAAAATAATCAGAATTCCCCCATTACCAGAAACCTTAGTTCCTAAATTTAGTTTTAAAGAAATAGATGCGGAAGACACTCTGAAAGAATTGGAGAAAATAAACGAGAATCGCTTGCAGGAAGCAGAAAAAATATTAGAAGATAATCACGACAATAGATACAGAATGAAAAATTTCGACCCCTTAAAAGACGGCTGGTTGTATAGGGCTATAACAAAAATTTACACTGAGCGGGTTGATGAAATTGAAAAAGAAATTAAACAAATAAAATATTTTTTGGCGGAAATTAAAAAATTAGTGCCAAATAAAAAGGAGGAAAAATAATGTTTTTTAAGTTTTTTATTTTAACAGGTATTGAGCCTAAAAAAGAATTTCCT
>MWBJ01000012.1 GCA_002069525.1 Parcubacteria group bacterium ADurb.Bin305
TTTCATTAATCTCATTAAATATAGTCTTTTCTTTTTGCCATTTTTCATAATATTCATTGTATTTTTTTTGAATTTTTTTTAATTCTTTATCAATCTCAGCAAGCCTTGCTTTAGCTTCTTCTTTTTTTTCTTGCCTTAAAGCCTCTTTTTCTAATTCTAAATTGCGTTTTTGAGTTTCGAGTTGACTAATAGGTAACGGCCTGCTTCCCATTTCTAAACTCAAACCAGCCGCAGCTTCATCAACTAAATCAATTGCTTTATCAGGCAAAAAACGAGCGCTGATATAGCGAACTGACAACTGAACCGCTGCCACCAAAGCTTCATCGGAAATCTTTAAGCCATGATGTACTTCATACTTTTCTTTTAAACCTCGCAAAATATTAATTGCTTCCTCTGGTGAGGGTTCCTCAACTATAATTGGCTGAAACCTTCTTTCCAGAGCAGGATCTTTTTCAATATATTCCCTATAATCCTTAAAAGTAGCAGCTCCAATGACTCGCAATTCTCCTCTGGCTAAAGCTGGTTTTAATAAATTAGAAGCGTCTATGGCTCCTTCAGCTGCGCCAGCACCCACTAAAGTGTGAAGTTCATCAATAAAAATAATGAGATTGCCTGCTTTTTTAATAGTTTTTAATAAATTTTTCAAACGCTCTTCAAATTCACCTCTAAATCTTGTACCAGCAATCAACATACCTAAATCTAAAGACACAATGCGTTTATTTTTTAAGCTCTCAGGTACTTGCCCTTTCACAATTAACTGAGCTAAACCTTCCACTATAGCTGTTTTTCCCACCCCGGCTTCACCCAATAAAATAGGATTGTTTTTAGTCCTTCTAGACAATATCTCCATTGTTCGCCTTAATTCATTTTCTCGGCCTATGACAGGATCTAACTTATTTTCATTAGCTAAAGCAGTTAAATCTTGAGTGTATTTTTGTAAAGGATTGCCACCCAATTCCTGCATTTCATCAGTAACCTTTTCTCCTTCTCCATATTCTTGCAAAGCCGAAAGAAAAGCATTCTTATCAAGATTATATTTATTGATGATATCATGGGCTGAATTTTTTGTGGCTAAAATACCATAAAATAAATATTCCGGAGAAATATATTCATTTTTATCTTCATAGGATTTTCGGGCTGCACTTTCTATGATAGCTAATATTTCCTGCGATAAAGCCATTGATGAAAAAGACGCATTAGCAGAAATAAAAATTCTAGGCAATTTAACAATTTCGGCTAATAGGTCACGCAGCAATGACGACACATCAATTTTAAGTTTTTCTTCCAAAATTATTCGCGATAACGACTCTTCATCATCTAAAATAACAAACATAAGATGAAGGGCTCGCATTTCTCCCTGATTTCTCTCAAAAACCATAGCTTGCGCTTTTTCTAACATCATTTGGGCTTTAGCTGTAAATTTTCCTAAGGGCATAAATATTTATTTTATTAATATTTTATTTAATTATATAATTGAATAAGGATTGATGAAGTTTTTATTTCTCTATTTCTCCTGCGGTTTTTCGCTTAAAATTATTGAAATATTAAGTATATCTTCACCTCGCAATATTTTTAAGGTAACAGTCTCACCGATATTCTTATTACGAATTAAATCGCTTAAGGGATGGTAAATATCTACCTTTTGTCCGTCAAATTCTAAAATAATATCCCCTTCTTTTAAACCAGCTTTTTCAGCTGCTGAATCGCTTATTACTGCTTCTTCCCCATTATCACCTTTGGTGATTAAAGCTCCGTAATCGACATTTAAATGCTTCTCTTCTTTAATTTCAGGAGTTACAATAACATATCTTACACCTAAAAAAGGAATTTTTATTTCTCCAAGAGTAAGAGCTTGATCCAAAGCTTTTTTTATTTTATTGACAGGGATAGCAAAGCCTATATTTTGAGCCCCGGACACCATAGCGGTATTCAAACCAATAACTTCACCTTGAAAATTTAAAAGAGGTCCCCCTGAATTTCCTTTATTAATAGCTGCGTCAGTTTGAAAAACATTATTTAAAACTTGCTGTTGACCACTCTCATCTAGGGCCGCGATTGATCGGGCTAAGCCAGAAATAACTCCCACTGAAACAGTATTTCTAAATTCACCTAAAGCGTTACCAATAGCTATTACTGCTTGTCCTAATAATACTTTGTCAGAATCTCCTAATTTCAAAAAACGCGGAGTATTGGCCTCAATTTTAATCACAGCAAAATCTTCTGTAGGATCTTTAGCCACCACCTCGGCCTTATACTTACTCCCATCGTTTAATAAAACAGTATATTCTGCTTCTTCATCACTAACTACATGACGATTAGTCACAATATAACCATTGGAAGAAACAATAAAGCCAGAACCAGAACTTACTTCTTGTTTTTGAACACCTTTCTGGCGATATTGAGGAATTTCCATTTCAAATCCAAATGGATTCCAACCCGGAAAAAATTCTTCAAATGGGTTAATATAATACTGTTCCACTATAGGTAGGTCTTTAGAAGCTACAATGCTTACGACAGCATCTTCTGCCTTCCTAATAGCTTCGGTAGCGGCTAGGTCGCAACTAGACGAGGACCATTGCTCTATTGACGGCACTAAATTAGCTGAAGGCTCAGATACTAACTGATGTTGTTGTTTTGAATAAAAAATTCCACCCAAAAAACCAAAAAAACAGCTACTAACAATAGTCAAAAGTAAAAATTTAGTTAAAAAAGCACGAGATTGATTATCAGACATATTGGTTTTTATTTTAAAAATTTATTTTTAGACCATCTTAAAGCTTATTATAGCACAAAATAAAAATTTCTCAAGGGTGTCCTTTGATTTAATTTTCTAATTATCCTACTGATTATTTAGAAACTAAAGGGTTAGAAATAAACTAATAGCTATTTTCCAAATCGTCGTTTTCTCGAAGCAAATTTTTCCAAGGCTAAATCAAACTGATGGGTATCAAAATCCGGCCAATAAACTAAAGGAAAATAAAGCTCAGCATAAGTAGATTGTAATGGTAAAAAATTGGATAATCTTTGTTCTCCAGAGGTTCTAATCACTAAGTCTACATCTGGCAACCCAGCAGTATCCAAATGGTCCATCAATGTTTTCTCGGTTATATCATCAGGAGTAAGTTTTTCTTCTAGAATTTTTTTGACTGCTCTAACTACTTCATCTCTCCCACCATAATTAAGAGCAATATTTAAATACATTATCTTATTAGAGGAAGTTAATTGCTGGGCTTTAATTATTTCCTGCTGTAAAGAGCGAGGTAGACCTGCTAGGTTACCAATGTGACGAAATTGAATTCCTTTTTTATGAAATTCAGGGGTATATTTTTTAGCAAATTTCGTAAATAAAGCCATTAAATAATTAACTTCTTTTTTAGATCGTTTCCAATTTTCTGTAGAAAAACCAAATAAAGTTATTACTTTTATTTGTTTTAAAAAAGCATAGTTAATTATTTCTATTACCCGCTGAATACCTTTCTCGTGACCTTGATATGAAGAAAGTTTTTTTTCTTTTGCCCAACGACGATTCCCATCAATTAATATACCAATATGCTGAGGTAACTTCTTAGAGGTATTTTGTTCTTTCAATAATTGTTTGTGCGAATGCATATTAACTCTTATTGCTGATGATTATTTTCTAAAACCAGTTCCGGCAGGAATGAGTCGCCCAATAATAACGTTTTCTTTCAAGCCCCGCAAGTAATCAATTCGCGCTTCAATGCTGGCATTAATTAATACCCTTGAAGTCTCTTGAAATGAAGCCGCTGACAAAAAACCATCAGCGCTTAAAGCTACTGCCTTAATACCTTTTATAATCTGCTGAGCTTTGGGTGGCTTCTTTTTTTCTCTCTGTAATTGATCAACAGTATTTAGAAAACTGTTTTTTGAGACAATTTCTCCTGCTATAAAATCACTATCCCCACTCTCGGTAATCAAAACGCGGGAAAACATCTGCCGTAAAATTATCTCAAAGTGTTTATCATTAATATTTTCACCCCCTGCTAAATAAATTTTTTTAACCTCTCTTAAAATATATTTTTGGCAAACTTCCTCCCCCATAACTTCTAAAAGCGTTTTTAAATTTAAACTACCTTCGCATAACTGATCACCCTTTTTCACTTTATCACCTTCTTTTACCCATAAAGTAGCCACCTCTGGCACCATATAATTTATTATAGAATTAGCACCCACTTTAGATCTGCCTTTTTTAGATATTTTACTATTGTCTGAAGATTTAAGACTAATAATATGCTGATGTTTTTCTGTCTTAATGCTAACGACTTCGCCATTTACTTCACTAATCGGAGCTTCTCCTTTAGGCACCCTAGCTTCGAATAATTCTTCTACTCTTGGTAAACCTTGAGTAATATCAACAACTCGAGCTACACCGCCCCCGTGAAAAGTACGTAACGTGAGTTGGGTGCCGGGCTCACCAATAGACTGAGCAGCTATAATCCCAACTGCCTCCCCCACATCAATTGGTTTATTCCAGCCTAAATCTAACCCATAACATTTACGGCATACTCCTAACCTACTTCGACATTTTAATGGCGATCTAACTACCACCCTTTCAACTTTACTTTTAGCAATTTTACCAACTAAATCATTATCAATCAAAACATCTCGTTTGGCAATAATTTTATTGTTCTTATCAACTACATCTTCAAATAAGTAGCGACCAAAAATTTTATCTTCAAAATTTTCTCCAATTGCTTCTATCTCGCTCCGATTAATAACTAACCCCTCTTTAGGATGACAATCTTCTTCCCGAATTATTACATCATGACTAACATCTGCTAAACGCCGAGTAAGATAACCGGCAAAAGCTGTTTTAAGAGCTGTATCTGCTAAACCCTTTCTCCCAGCATGAGAAGCAGCAAAGTACTCTAAGACAGTAAACCCTTCATAATGCGAAGAAACAATTGGCATATCAATCAATTGACCTGCTGGATTAACTACCTGACCTTTCATTCCTAAAATTTGAGAAGCTACGGACCAGCTCCCTCGAGCCCCACTATCAAAAATAATAAAGATAGGGTTCTGGGGGTTTAAAGCTTCTGGCACACACTGAGAAACTTTTTCAGTTGCTTCACGCCATTGGACTTGAGTTAGAACTTTTTTTTCGGCTTCTGTTAATAATCCTTCCTCATACTGCTGATTAATTGCTGCCACTTTATCTGCCGCCTCTTTAATCAAAAAAGGTTTCTGAGGCGGAATTTTCATATCACCCAAACTCCAACTAATACCGGATTGAGTAGCGCACATAAATCCTAAATTTTTTAACCGATCGGCAACTTTAGCGCTTTCCTTAAAATCTTTATTAGAATAAATAACGTCTCTGATTATTTTTTTTAATAATTTAGCGTTCATAACCTCGTTAATAAAGGGCATTGTTTTAGGCAAAGCCTCATTGAACAATAATTTACCTAAAGTTGTTTCTTTTAATTCGTTATTTTCTTTGGGAATTCTAACTTTAATCTTGGTCTGCCAATGAATAAGTTTATTATCATAAGCTAATTGAGCCTCTTCCAGATTAGCAAAAATCTTTAACGGTTCCGGCGTTTCTTCTTCTCGGGTAAGGTAATGAAGACCCAAAATTACATCCTGAAAAGGAAAAACTGTGGGATCTCCATTAGCTGGTTTCAGCAACCCTAAAGAACTTAGCATTCTAGTTTTTGATTCAATTTGAGCCTCATCAGTTAAAGGAAGATGAACTGCCATTTGATCACCATCAAAATCAGCATTAAAAGAATAACAAATTAGGGCTGGGACCTGAATTGCCAAACCTTCAATTAATTTAGGCTTCAAAGCTTGAACACTTAATCTATGCAAACTCGGCGCTCTGTTTAAAAGCACAAGTTTATCTTGAATTACTTGCTCTAAAATTTCCCAAACTACATCTGCCCCTTCTTCTAAAAAACGATTGGCTGCCCTAGGACTAAAGGCCAACTCTCTTTTGATTAATTCACCAACTACAAAAGGTTTAAACAATTCCAAAGCCATTTTTTTAGGAATACCGCATTCATCAATATTCAAATTAGGCCCTATAACTATTACTGAACGGCCAGAATAATCCACTCGTTTACCTAAAAGATTTTGACGAAAACGCCCTTCTTTTCCTTGCAAAATATCAGCTAGGGAACGCAAAGGACGATGTTGGGCTGCCCTCATTGGGGTTGAACGTGAGGTCTTCCTAATAGAATTGTCGAGTAAAGCATCAACCGCTTCCTGTAGCATTCTTTTTTCATTTTTAATAATAACTTCCGGCGCTTTTAATTCCAATAATTTTATTAAACGATTGTTGCGATTAATCACTCGTCTATACAAATCATTCAAATCATAAGAGGCAAATTTACCTCCTTCTAATTGAACCATCGGTCTTAAATCAGGAGGTAATACCGGTAAAACAGTTAACACCATCCATTCAGGTTTAATATTGTTTTTCAAGAAAGAACGACAAAGTTTAAGTCGATTAATTAACTTTCTATCTGGTTTTTTTACTTTTTCTACCTGTTTTTCTAGATCGTCAACAACTTGCTTTAAATTCAATTTTTCCAGAAGAGTTTTAATAGGTTGAGAACCGGTTTCTGCAGTAAAAATTTGTCCATATTTTTTGGATAATAAAATATAGTCTACCTCCGAAAAAATAGCTTGCAATTTAATAACCAAAACCTCCTCTTTAGCTCTTTCATAAGATTTTTTTAATTCGTCTAATTGATCTTCTGGCCAATGCTGCAATTTATTATGATATTCTTTTTCAATATCGTTCAAGGCCTTCTTTTTAGCCTCTTCGTCTATTTTCGTTACTATATAAGCATTATAATAAAAAACCGCTTCCAGCGCATTTTGGGGTAAATCTAAAACCAAAGCAATCCTAGAAGGAATACTTCTTAAAAACCAAATATGAGCTACCGGGGTAGCCAAAGTAATATGCCCCATTCTTTCTCGGCGTACAAAAGAATGAGTTACTTCCACGCCGCACCTATCGCAAATTACTCCCTTATAACGCGCCCCTTTATACTTAGAACAAGCGCATTCGTAATCTTTCACCGGACCAAAAATTTGTTCTGAAAATAAACCTTCTTTCTCGGGTTTTTGGGTTCTATAATTAATAGTTTCGGCGCGCGTAACTTCACCATAAGACCAATTTAGAATTTCCTCTGGAGAAGCAATGCGAATTTGTAAAGCTTCAAAATCAGTAATTAGTTCTTCCTTATTATCCTGATTTCGTGTTTTAAATTCTTTATCACGTTGTCTATTATCTAAATTTTTGATCATGTTTTAATTTGAACACAAATTTTATTTAAACTATAGATATGATTTTTTATTTTTTTATTCAATTAAAATTAATTCTGTATTGTAACTAACTGAACTAATATTTCGTCAAAAAATATTTAAAAAATATTATTCTTCTAGATCTTCCGCCACTGAATTAGAAAATTGACTATTAGTTCGCCGAATCATTGTAATAGATAAACCTAAAGCTTGAAGCTCTCTAAGAATAACATTAAAGGTAGCAGGAATATTGGGGCTTTTTATTGTTTCTCCGCGAACAATAGCTTCGTACGTATTAGCTCTACCTAGCACATCATCTGATTTAATAGTCAACATTTCTTGCAAGGTATAAGCAGCCCCATATCCTTCTAAGGCCCAAACCTCCATTTCTCCAAATTTTTGACCCCCATAATGAGCGCGGCCACCCAATGGCTGTTGAGTAATTAAGGAATAAGGACCTACAGCCCGCATATGAATTTTATCTTCTACCATATGTTCTAATTTCATAAGATACATCACGCCCACCCCTATTTCTCTATCAAAAGGTGCACCTGTTTTTCCATTATACAACACCATTTTACCATCTCTAGGTAAACCAGCTTTGATTAATTCCTCTTGAATTGCTTCCGGGGTAGGACCATCAAGAGCAGGCACTATGGCGCGATAACCTAATTTTTGAGCTGCGAAACCTAAATGCATTTCAAAAATCTGTCCTAAATTCATTCGGGAAGCAACACCCAAAGGATTAAGTACTACATCAACAGGCCTCCCATCTGCTAAATAAGGCATATCCTCTTCTGGCACAATAATAGAAACAACACCTTTATTTCCATGGCGGCCAGCTAATTTATCCCCTCTCTGTAAAGATCGTAACTCAGCAATTCTCACAGTAATTTTTTTAATAACACCGATGTCTAATTTATCTCCTTTCTCGCGTGATAAAACTTTAATTTTAACAACTCTGCCCTTGCGAGATGGTTCTAAGACTAAAGAAGTATCTTTAACATCTTTTATACCCTCTCCAAAAATTGCCTGCAACAATCTCTCTTCAGGTGTTAATTCTGCTTTTCCTTTGGGAGAAATTTTACCAACAAGAATATCGCCGGCTTCAACTTCGGCACCTAATCGAATAACCCCTTCTTCGTCAAGATTTTTAAGTTTTTCGTCGGAAACATTAGGAATATCATAAGTAGTCACTTCGGGTCCTAATTTAGTATCTACTACATTGCAACTAAATTCTTCCAAATAAACTGAAGTAAAATAATCCTGCTTTAAGACTCTTTCAGAAATTACTATAGCATCTAGATGATTATACCCGTAGAAGGGAATAAAGGCTACCAATAAATTCTGACCTAAAGCCAAAATACCATCTCGAGAATTAGAACCATCAGCGAGAATATCACCTACTTTTATTTTATCACCTTTATTCACAGTAGGCCGTTGAAGCAAACAAGTATTTTTATTACTGCGCTCAAAAAGAGTTAATTCATATTTCTTTTTTTCTCCATTTTTAGTAGCAATGATTATTTCTCTTCCATCTACTTTTTCCACCACTCCCTCTTCTGATGAAATAATACATTGACCAGAATTCTGAGCTATTTTTTCTTCTAATCCTGTAGAAACCAAAGGAGGATCTGGTCTAACACAAGGAACTGCCTGACGTTCCATATTAGCTCCCATTAAAACCCTATTTGATTCATCGTGTTCTAAAAATGGCACCAGAGCCACTGCCGCAGAAATAATTTGTTGATTAGAAATATCCATTAAATCAATATCTTCTCGGCGCACTAAAGTAGGTTCTCCTAATACCCTAGCTTCTACCCAGTCTTTCTTTATTCTACCCGTTTCATCAAGTTCAACGCCATAATGGGCGATTTTATGTTTTAACTCCTCAAACGCATCCAGCCAAATGATTTCTGGCGTTAACCGACAGTCTTTTACTTTAAAATATGGTGCCTCTAAAAACCCTAATTCATTTAAACGAGTATATAAAGCTAAGTTTAACACCAAGCCAATATTTTTACCTTCTGGAGTTTGAATAGGACAAATTCTACTGTAGTGACTAGGGTGAATATCTCGCACTTCAATTCCAGCTCGCTCCGGAGTTATCCCCCCGGGGCCAATAGGAGTTATCTTTCTTTTGTGTTCTAATTCAGAAAGCATATTAACTTGATCCATGAATTGACACAATTGAGACACATTAAAAAATTCTTTGAGGGCACCGGTTAATTGACGAGGGTTAATTAATTGAGCTGGAGTTAAAGTTCTAGAATCTAAAGAAGCCATTCTATCTTGAATAGTTCTTCTCATTCTCATTAAGCCAACTCTAAAACGATCCAATAAGCTTTCGCCCACAGCTTTTATTCTCCGATTACCTAAATGATCAATATCATCACCAACAGCCTCAAAATCTTCATTCAAACGAATAATTTCCTTCACTATACTGATTAAGTCTTCTAAGGTTAGAGTTCGTTGAGTGATTGAAGTATTTAAATTCAACCGCTGGTTAATTTTATAACGCCCAATTTTACTCAAATCATAACGATCCAAGCGGAAAAACATATTATTAATCAGATCACGCGCACTATCAAATGTTGGTAATTCGCCCGGCCGCAAGCGTTTACATATCTCAATGTAAGCCTCCTCACGCAATTCTGCTGGATCTTTTTTAAAAGTAGCGGCAATGTATTTTTCTTCATGTTCGCTGTCAAAAATCTTTTTAATATCTTCATTAGTTTCTAAACCAAAAACTTTTAATAAGGCTGTAATGGCTATTTTCCTTTTTTTATCAATTTTAACCCCGATAGCCCCATCACTATCTGATTCTAATTCCAACCAAGCACCTCTATAAGGTATAATTTTGGCCCCAAATAACTTCCTCCCATGGTAGTTAACAAAATCAAAATAAACTCCCGGCGATCTAGAAATTTGAGAGATAACAACTTTTTCTATTCCATTGATAATAAAAGTGGAACGAGGTGTCAAAATAGGAATTTCTCCTAAATAAGCTTCCTGCTCTCGTTCAATACCTTCAACTAAATTAGTCAATCTTAATTTAACCCTAAATGGAGCTTCAAAATTTTGCTCTTTTTCTTTAGCCTGTTCTTCGGAAAATTTAGGTTCACCTAATTGATAGTCTAAAAATTCTAACTTCATCTCTCTGCCAGTATAATCAAAAATAGGCGTTAACTCATTAAACACCTCCCGAATACCTTGATTTATAAACCAATTAAAAGAATCTTTTTGAAATTTAGTTAAATCGGGTACCTCCAAAGAAGCTCGATTATAACGTGAAAAGATTTTAGTGGGTAAAAAAGATGGCATTCAAAAAAATAACTTTTTAAAGTTTTGACAACAAAAAATTACCAATTTTATTTACTGCTTTTTACTTGTATAATTCTTTTTAGAGCAGACATTAAAATTAGGTAGGTATTGTTTTTATAAAATTTTAGCGGCTAAAATTTTGACTATTAGCTGTCACTAAATTGATTGTTTTAATAATAGTAGCTATTATTCTTTGAGTAATAAAACCTTCATCCTGAACAACTGCCAAGCAATGTTTTAAACTAGATTTATTTATCTTACTCTTTTTTAAAAATTTGTCAAGAGCGACTAAAAAATTCTTATTAGTAGATACAATAAACTCGTATTTTTGAACTTTTTTACTACCTAAAGGATTCGCAGTGAAAATAATTTTTATCATAGATTAACAAATAGTTAATTGAATTCGATTATCTATTAACTCAAATTTAATTTTGCTTTTTTGCCCCTCGCTTATCTCATCACTTAAAATAGCTACTGCTAAAGGTTCATTAATATAATGACGTATCACCGAATTCAATGGTCTAGCCCCAAAAACAGGGTCATAACCCAATTCCGTAAGTTTTTTAACTACCTCTTCCGCAAAAGATACCTCTAGATGCTTTCTAGATAATAAATTATCTTGAATCTCTTTCAATTTAAGTTTAGTAATAGCTTCTAAATGTTGTAGGGTTAAAGGTTTAAAAATAATTATTTCATCAAAACGATTTAATAATTCTGGTTTAAAAACAGTTGTCAGTTTGTTTTTAAAATCTTCGGTTAATACTTTATAAGGTGTCCCTTTCTGCAGTTCTTCTGAAATATATTCTGACAAAGCATTAGAAGTAGCAATTATAATAGTATTGGTAAAATCTATTAATTGACCTTGGTTATCATTAATTCTCCCTTCATCAAAAATAGATAGAAAAAGATTTAAAATATCAGGATGAGCTTTTTCAAATTCATCTAATAGAATTAAAGAGTGGGGTCGACTCTTTACTGACTCAGTTAAAACCCCAGCGGTTTCCCCGGTGGGATCACCCACAAAATAGCTTACACTCCGTTTGTCTTGATAAGTAGCCATATCAAATCTAATCATCAGTTTTTCACTGCCAAAATAAATTTTAGCCAAAGTTTTAGCTAATTCTGTTTTCCCGACCCCAGTTGGCCCAACAAACAAAAATACTCCAATTGGTTTATCGGTGTTAGCCAGTCCCGCCCTGTATTGCCTTAAAGCACTAGCTACTATATCTACAGCTTCTTCCTGATCAATAACAGATTGATGAATTAACTCATCTAAGTTTAAAAGTTTTTCTTTCTCCGCTTTGTCAGTAATTTCTAAAGGTATATTAGTTTTCACTGAAACTAAATTAACAATATCTTGCTCTAATAAAATTTTCTTTTTCCCTCTTTTAGCTCCTTCTAAAGCCTCGGTTAATAAATTTTCTGCTGAAGTTGGCAAACAAATGTTAGCAAAGAAACTACTAGCCAAAACTACCGCTCGCTTAATCGCCTTATAACTTATTTTAATTCCTGTTTTTCTTTCCCACGCCAATGACTTAAAAGCTAAAATCTCGATGGCTTCTTGTTGACTAACTGGTTCTACTGTAATAATAGAGAAGTTGCTCTGCACAAAAGAATCACCCTCCAAATACTTATGATAATCTTCAGGGGTAACAGAACCTATAATTACATTCATGTTAGACGAGAAAACGGGTTTAAATACCTCAAAAGCTTCCAAGGATTTTTCAGCTTGACGCAATTGTTTAAACACATGAAATTCTGGCAAAAATAACACAATATCACTATTGCGTAAAAGCTCTTCACTGATTCTAAGTAATAAATTAAATACTGCCTCTGGTTTATCGGTGCCAGAAAATAAAGAGGCAATTGATAAACTAATTACCCTACCGTCTTGCAAAGACTTTGGCACTTCTCCTTTAATAATATTGTGAGCTAAATAAGAAACTATAGTTTCCTTACCCGAACCAGCTGGACCTACTAATAGAATATTCTTGGTTTGACCTGAATTTAAAATATCTATAAGAGTTTGATATTCTTTTTCATGACCTATCATCACCCCAACTTGCCATCGACTTGCCCGATCAGTCCAATCAATGCCATAATCATCTAATAATGGTGTTGGCCTTGAAGTTAAAGATTTATTCACTTTTATCTTTTTAGGTCTAAACGCGGGTTGGCTTAATTCTGGTAAACCACTAATTAAATTAAGATTCTTTTGCCGAGATAAAACAGTTAAACTGAAAGCGGTGAGCAAATCCCCCCAGTTTAAATGATAATAATCATTAAACCAAGTTACGAAAGAATTTGACTGAGATAAAGCTGCCAAGGCTAAAGTTTCTTCATCTAAACTTTCTTTCTTAAGTTGCTGAGCTGCTTTGAAAGCGCTAAAAGTAATGTTAAAAACAAATATTTTAAATTCTTCATCTAAAGTTTTTTTATCTTGATAGATTTTTTTATCAACACTTATCTCTAAAATCTTTTTTCGCATATTTTCTATTTCGTCTGGAGAAAAATCCAACCTTAAAAAACTATCCCTAATAGAGTCAGCTCCTATCAAAAAATACACTAAAGCGGGAATCAAATCAATTTTCTTCTCTCGAGCAAAATCCTTAACTTTAATTAAAAGGTCTTTACTTTTAGGTGGTAAAATTAGGGCTAAATTAATTTGACTAAATTTAGACAATTTACTAACCAAATAAGAAACTTTCCAATCACTCTGTTTAATACGTATCGTAACAAAAATAGCAAACATCAACATATAAATACCCAAATAAATCCATCTACCGCCTAAAAGTAAAATTAAAACGCTCGCCCCAATATAAAGCCACCAAATAACAACCGTAGTAATAATTCTAAACATTGATCTTTCCCACCCAGATAGATCAAAATAACCATCTTTAAAGATGTATTGAACCTCAGATGAAGATTGTTGATCAGAAGAAGCCATAACGACAATAGATTAAGGTTTTATAAATTTACCGAGACAATAAAAGGGCATAATCACCCAGAAAACATAAGCCAGAATATAAAAAACCGATACCAAAAACATCACTAACCCCCCAGTGATAATTTTAAACAACCTTACTGGTATACTAATTAAATAAGCTACAAAAGAATATTCTCGCCAAATAGGTACTGTAAAATATCTGATATTCACAAAAAAACCTAACTGCCTCTCAATGTTAAAAATGGCTTGGTTATAAGAACTCCATAGAAAATTAAAGGTTTCTATGAAATAGTATCGCCAAAAATCAATTAAATAAAATAATAATCTATTAAGTGAATAATTAAGCAACATATTGTTTCAAAAAAGAAGACTAAGAAAAAATAAAATCAAGGAATAAAACTAAAAAGATAAAACCAAGACGGAACCGATATTAGATAATTTTTAAGATTTAATATTTATGTTTAACCAAACGACCAAATGCGTAATAGGTAAAAGGTAATTTTATATTTTAATTTATTTTAATTTATATTTTATTATTGTTTTATTTTGTGTATTTTGTGTATTTTCGATATTTAAATTCAGTCTTGTTTGTTTTTGTTATTACCAACAATATTGTTTCTTACAATAAGTAATGTGGGAAAATTACCGCCTTGAACTTTAACCGCTTAATATCTGACAACCTAATAATAATTTTAGATCATGATCGCGCAAAATAATAGGAAAAAACAATAAATAAGGTAGGAAAAATGAAGGTGTTAGAATTATTAAGATCTAAGGGATTAGGGGTTTGTTTAACAAGGAACCGCTAAAATTTTTCGTGTACTTATATTGTAGCATATTCTCACCATAATCCCAATTGTGCCTCTGGGGATAAATGCTTTTGCTTTTGTGCCTCGGTGGCAGAAAAAATTTCAATTTTACCATACTCCCCATCATAACCCGGCTTAATGTTTAATCTTTCAGATCTGACGTTAACAATCCCAGAAACAATTAAAGGGTCAGTAAATTCTACCAATTCCTCAGGTGTAACATTTAATAAAATATTAAACTCCGAAGAAAATCGTTGAATCAATTTATTATAATAATCATTGACTAATTTTGTTTTTACGCCAGTTTTTAACACATTAGCAATAATTTCTTTCAAAGGCACTAATTTCTTAAAAGGAATAAAGTTATTGCTATCGCTCAAAGAAACTTGGCGTCTATCTGCCAACTGATCCACCCTGTTTAAGACACCTATCGTTAAAGGTTTATGACACCTCGGACAAATGCCCCGGACTTCTTTAGTTTGTTCCGGCGAAAAACAAACTTGACAAAGGCGATGACCATCGTAATGGTATTTACCTTCTTCTGGAAAAAATTCAATAGTATACAAAAATTTTTGTTTATCTTTGTTGACAATCACCTCCCTAAAAGCGGAATAATTAAAGTCTGCGTCCAGCACATTAGCTTCTCGCCCTAAATTATCCAGAGAATGAGCGTCTGAGTTGGACACCAAGGTAAATTTATCTAAGGCTGAAAGACGCCAATTCATCTCAGGGGTAGAACTTAAACCAGTTTCCAGCGCTGCTAAATATTTGGTATTATCACCAAACGCTTCTTCTAAGCTATCAAAACCTGACATAGAACCAAAAATTCCAAACCAAGGTGTCCAAATATGAGCTGGAATAAATAAAGCTTGAGAATCCAATTTCATGACTATACTCAGTAATTCTTCTGAGTCTAAACCTAAAATAGGTCGACCATCAGCCTTCAAGTTTCCCTGCCAAGATAAAGCGTTGTTGACTTTCTCGGCAGCTTCCAAGGAAGACAAGATAATTAGATTATGAATTCTACGCACTCTCCCACCTCTGCTATAAATATTAGCTATTTCTCCTGTAATGACAAAACGGACAGTTGATTTTTGCGAATCTGCCAATTTAGAAAAAGACGATTTTAGCTTATAAAAACCCTCTTCGGCTGGTTCTAATTTTTCTTTCAAAGATTGAAACCATTGAGGATGAGTAAAATCACCTGTACCTACCACATTAATGCCTTTTATCGCGGCCGCTTCTTCAATATCTTCTAAGGCCATCTGTTTTGAAGTGGCACGCGAATATAATGAATGAATATGTAAATCGGCAAAATAACGCATTGATAATTAAATTGTATTAAATTTATAAAGTGACAATTTTTAATTTTCTGATGCTGATTCTCTTGTTTTTAGTCCTACTTCATTATCAAATTGCAATCCCAAATTCGCAAATTGCGATCAAAAATAGATTTAGTCAATAAGCACAAATGAAGATTAACTTAATAATTAATTAGCACGGGCAGATAACTAAATGTTTAATTTTAAATTGTGAATTTTTGTCTAACAAGTTTGGAAATCCGAATCCTTAATTTGATTTTTTCTAGTGCCCCTACTCCGAGTTGAACGGAGATTTCAGGCTCCGGAGGCCTGCGCTCTATCCAATTAAGCTATAGGGGCGAATTACAACACCACGCCTAATTGAATCAAAGCCCCAGCTAATAATGCTATAGTCATCACAGTTAAAATAAAAGGATTCCAAGGCATCTGATAATTAGGTATAAAATCTGATTTTTGTTTTGCTTTATTTAGGACAAATAATACCACGAGGCCTTCGAGTCCTCCTAATAACCCTCCTAGCAACGACATAACAGAAATAAGCTCACTAATATTTAACAGATAAAGCAACAAAGGGCCTAAAATTACTACCAAATAACTAAGAGAAGGACTCCATTTAAAATCATAAATAAAACTATTTTTAATATACACAGCAAACATTAAATACGAAGTGGCAACAGCCAAAAATCCCAGCAAAGCGCCCAAAAGAACTATCGGTCTTCCTAATACCTGAAGGAGGCCGCTGACAGCATCCGGGCTAGTAAACACGCCATTGACACCAACCACCGCAATAATAAAAAAAATATAGATTATCAGAGGAATTAAACTCCCTAAAACAATAACTTTTTTTAATTTTTTCTCTTGAGAGTGTTTTTTTAACAAAGCCGCAGCTTCCGGCACCGCGACTAAACCATTTAGAGCGTAAAATAATACCCCATAAGGCAAATACCAAGGTTGATCCGCAAAATGATTAATTCCCTGAAAAACCTGCCAATTAAATTTAGAAAAACATAAAATTCCAATAATTAAAAAAAGGGCTAATAAAATAAAAGAGAAGTAGAAATTTAGCTTAGAGGCTGCGCCCTCTTGAAGCACCAAGAAAAAACTAAAAAATAACCATAAAATTATCAGGATTAAAGCTTCGCTAGGATGAGCACTAGGAAAAATGTTGATAATAATAGTATGTACAAACTGAGATCCCATCAATAAATAAATCAATAAGGAAAAAGAAAACATCAAAAAAGTAGTAATTAACAAAAATCTATAAGCCGGCTTTCCTAAATAATGATTAGCGTAACCCGGCAGGCGATAGTTACCATTAGTTCGCAAAACTACTTCTCCAAAAGCTAAATGAATAAACAAAACCAAACCCCCTGTCACCACCGCCCACCGCAAGGAAATATTCAAACCAGAATGCACAGCTACATACGGTAGACTAAAAACACCAGCTCCAATAATAGTCCCCACTAAAATAGCTACTGCTTCTAAAGTAACAAAATTTTTCATAAATCTTTATCTTAACACTAGGGCTAATAAAATTTAAAATTCAAATACTCTAAGTTATACTAAAAATTTCATCTCCTTCTTTGACTTTCTGGTCTACTTTTAATCCTACCACTTCACCCTTTTTTGCTTGGCTGACATTGTTATGATCTACCTGCATTGAGCTAACTTCCTGCTCGAAATCAGTATTAGTTCCTTTAACATGGATATGATCGCCTAGGGATAGATTACCTAATAATTCTACAATCGCCAC
>MWBJ01000013.1 GCA_002069525.1 Parcubacteria group bacterium ADurb.Bin305
TCAATGTGGATTTGCTTTAGAATTAGCTAGCTTTCATTTACTTAATGATATCGTTTGGTTTAAACCAAACGCTTCTCCGAATCTAAGTTGTCGTTTCTTTACAGCCAGTCACGAAACTTTGTTATGGGCGCGTAAAGACAAGAAGGCCAAACATATTTTCAATTACGAGTTAATGAAAAACGGAAGCTGGCCAGAAGATTTTCTAAAAAAATCAAATTCGCAAATGCGATCTGTTTGGGCAATTAGTACACCTAAATCAATAGAAAAAAAATTTGGTAAACATCCAACTCAAAAACCAGAAGAATTATTAAAACGAATTGTTCTTGCCTCTACCAATAAAGGAGATTTGATTTTAGATCCTTTTACCGGAAGTTCAACTACTGGAATTGCCGCTTATCTTCTGGGGAGAAAATTTGTAGGAATTGATACAGAAAAGCAATATTTAGATTTATCTATTAAACGTTTTGAGGAATTAGAGCGAAATTTAAAAAACAAATTACAATATAAAAATTTATGAAGAAAAAAGGATTTGGTGGAGGGAACACAATTACGGGATTGAAATTTGAGAGAGGCAGAGACATTCTGTCTATCCTCAGCAATGCTAAAGGATATTCTGTAAAAGGAAATGTTATTTTCTATCTCGGCAAGGAAGTAGCTAGAAGTTATAGGAAATATGGTCTTTATAAATATCTAGAATCTCAAGGAGTTGATTATAAAAAAATAATTTCAAAAAAATTATTACCAGATGAAGCTTTGTATGTTATTGTAAAAAATACTTTATTTGTGATCGAAATGAAATATCAAGAGGTTACTGGATCGGTTGATGAAAAACTGCAAACCTGTGATTTTAAGAAAAAACAATATAAAAAGCTAATGGCTCCACTTAATATAGAAGTTGAATACATTTATATTCTTAGTGACTGGTTTAGAAAACCAGAGTATAAAGATGTTCTTGATTATGTTATTTCAGTGGGCTGTCAATATTATTTTCAATATCTACCATTACAAAAATTGGGTTTACCAGTTCCAAAATAAATCTATGCCAATACCAGATTATCAATCAATAATGCTTCCTCTCTTAAAATTTGCGGGAGACAAAAAAGAACATTCAATAAGAGAAGCTATTGAGTATATAGCTAATATTTTTAATCTTAGCGAAGCAGAGAGAAGAGGTGTTTTACCAAAGACGCCTTAGAGTATGTAAAAACAATTCCGCATAAAGTTATTTTGATTGATGGTGAAACCCTCGCCCAATTAATGATAGAAAAGGATATTGGCGTGCCCAAAATAACTAGTTACAACATTAAAAAGATTGATTCTGATTATTTTGAAGAATAATAAAAGAATTTACCGCCCAAGAGAAAAATCAATAAACATGAAAAGAAAAACTAAAATTATTTTATCTATTTCGTTACTGGCCTTGTTTTTATTAATTTGAGCTCATTGGATGAATAACAAAACTATTCACGATAAAGTATTCAAGGAAAGAGCTAAAATCGATGGAACAATAGATAAACAAACTGATGAATTAATGTGTGATTATAACGTTATGCGGTTTCCTTTTGGTAGATATGCTGCTAGTTGTGAAGGTGATTATTTTGTAACATTTTGGGGTAAAATACTTTATTAAAATTAAAAAATAATTTATTAAATTATAAAAAGTTTATCGGTGGGTAAGAATCCTTAACTCAATCTAAGCGAATCTTAAGAATAAAAATTTAGCAAAACTTATGGATCAACCCGATAAAAAAAGCGGATTATCATTAATTAGACAATGCTGGAACTATTGCCATGTATTAAAGAAGGATTAAAGATGCCTAATTTGGCTTTTCGCGGATGAGAAAAGACCATATAATAATCGATAGAGGACTAGACAAAAATACGGTTTTAGAATATAATTTACTCCGTTTGACACCTCTCTGGATAAATACCCCTTATAAATATAAATACTCTTAACCCATAAGGCAAGCTAAACCCCTCAATGAATTAAAACTTATTAAGAAAGTTTACCTGACAATAGCCCTATAATTGGACATTCGAGTTTTCCTCAACCTATACTCTAACGTGATCCAACAAGACTAATTAAAATTACCAGATAATTATTTGAAACAAGGGTTTCGCGCTTTTGGAGAACAAAACCCCTATCCCTTACTAGAATCAATTAATCTACTCGTAATCCCTACCAAAGCAAGCAAGTACTAGGCATGATAAACCCTGACTAATTAAACCGCTTTAACTTTAATAGTAATAAACAAAATCTTATGGCACTTTCTATTGGAATTGTCGGTTTGCCAAATGTGGGTAAATCAACTCTATTTGAAACTTTAACTAAAAAACAAGTAGATAAAGCTAATTACCCTTTTTGCACTATAGATCCGAATGTCGGCGTCGTAGCTGTACCTGATGAACGGGTTGATAAACTGGCAGAATTAACTAAATCTCAAAGAAAAATATACACCACCATTGATTTTATTGATATCGCCGGCTTAGTTAAAGGGGCTAGTCAAGGAGAAGGATTAGGTAATAAATTTTTAGCCAACATCAGAGAAACTGATGCTATTCTTTACGTCTTGCGAGCTTTTGCTAATCCTAATATTATTAATACTCAAGACAGTCTCGACCCGTTAAGAGATAAAGATATTTTAGACACTGAATTAATTTTAAAAGATTTAGAAACTACCGAAAAACGCCTACATAGTTTAGACAGCGATATTAAGAGTGGAAGCAAAGAAGCAATTAAAGAGAAGGAGGTTTTATTAAAAGCTAAAAATTTTCTAGAACAAGGGAAAATACTATTTGAACAACAATTTACAGAAGAAGAAAGTAAACTTTTAAATCAATACCAATTTCTTACTCTAAAACCGCGACTTTATCTACTCAACGGACAAGATAAAGAGGTCCCTCAAAGCATAATTAAAGAATTTCAAAACCATAATTGGCCATTTTTAATTGTAGATTTATTAACTGAGTTCGAGGCCGTTAATCTATCTAAAGAAGAAAGACAAGAATTAGAGCTGCCAGTTGAAACAGAATTGGATTTGTTAATTAAAAAATCATATGAGATTTTAGGCTTAATAACCTTTTTCACCACCGGACCAGATGAAACTCGAGCTTGGGCAATAAAACAAGGAACCAAAGCTCCTCAGGCAGGAGGAGTAATTCATTCGGATTTTGAGAAAGCCTTTATTAAAGCAGAGGTGATTAATTGGCAGGACTTAATTAACGCCGGCGGCAAAGAGTATCTAGTTAAAGATGGAGATGTGATTGAAATAAAGCATAATGCTTAACCCCAAAAATTAGTTGACCAATTAAGACCTGAATTAACCAAGGACCAAAAACGAGTTAAACTCAATAAAAACCCGATCAAAATTACCTAGATGCTGAAAAAATCAGCTCCAAACTAAAGAAATAGCGGACTATTTTAACACTTTTTTGCTATAGCACCTGTCTAAATAACCAAGTTGAACACAGAAATCTACCCCGACTAAGGGTTTTGTCCACTCGGGAAACAGAAAATTTACCCAACAGATTCAAAATAACCCAAAAACTCAGGACTTTACCCCAATTTAAGGCAGCTAATACCCTTAATACAATACCTTTTTCTGGCACAAAAATAGCATTTAACCGCTTAAATGCTAGATATTTCCCCGGCTAACCCTTCTAATTTGATCTATGCTCAAACCTATAAACTCCAATTAATTAACCTAAAACCCTCGCCCCCTCTTGACAAAAATAACAAAAGTATGGTACTATGTTATTATAACTCCCACAAGGGAGTTTTAATATGAATAAAACCTATGCGCTATACAAATAACCCGTTACAAGATGCCGACTACTGGAGTTTAAGATTAAATAAAGGAATTAAAACCTTATTAGCAATCTTTATAGTAGGCAGCAGCTTTTTAGGGCGATGGTCAGGAGTATTAGTAGAGGGTTCACCTGCAATTACTTCTGAATTAGAGGCCGATACTGCTAACGAAGAAATAATAGCCCCTAATGATCAAGCTGCTCTCTTTTTAGAGGCTGAGTACATTCCCACCGTAACAGTTAATCAGGTAAAAAGTAGAAAAATTATTGTTACTGGCTATTCTTCCACTCCGGACCAAACCGATGACACTCCTTTTGTTACTGCTTCTGGTAAATGGGTATCTGAAGGCATAGCTGCGGCTAATTTTCTTCCGTTTGGGACAAAAATTAGATTACCAGAATTGTTTGGAAACCAAGTTTTTATTATAGAAGACAGAATGCACCAAAAATACACTGATGATAGAATAGATATCTGGTTTCCGGACAGAAAAACTGCTGAGAATTTCGGCATTCAAGAAACAACCCTAGAGATATTACAATAATAATTAAGATCTAATAAAAACCAATAACAAAAAAGGGCTTTTCTAGCCCTTTTTTGTTATTTTTAAGTGGTCTCTTGGGGTTCTTCGACAAAAGTATCCTTGATCTGCTGCCAATATTCTTCTATTTCTGCAGCAGGAAAAATATCCTTTAAAAGCTTCCGAAATAATCTTTCAGCGTGATGCCTGTATAAAAACTTATCAGGACCACCAGCCGGTCTTCCTTTTTGTTCCCATTTCTTTTTTAAAGAAAAGGCTGTTTTAAAAGGAAACACTACTAAAGCTATATCCTGAACATTCTCTTTTTTAGAGCGCAGAATCTGCTTGGATCTCTCTATTTGACGCTGCTTTTGAGCTATTTTCTGGGGATCAACTGTAAATTGAATCCCTATGTCTTGAACCCGGTTATCAATACCCACTTTAACACCTCGCAACCATTCTTTTTTATGAATAATGAAATCTATTTTTTCTTCCACATCTTGGAAAATATCCGCTTCTTTAATGTCAAAAGGTAATTTTTTGTCTAAACTTAACTTCTTCAAAAAATTTTTTACCATAATCTCGGCGTATAAACCCCACGGACGAGTTTCTGCGCCTTGAACTAACCTTTTTTCTACTATACTATACACTTTTTGCCGCTGAGGCAGGGCTAAATCGCCCCCTGTTTCACTTTTAATTATCTGTTTATTTAATAATTCTAACAGCTGTTTTTTAGTTTTTTCAACTAAAAATTTTTTTATTATCAATTTAGGGGTCGTTTCAGGATCTAAATAATAATTAAGACCCCAATCAAGATCTGTAACTATTTCGCCGAAAGTAACTGCCTGAGTTTTTCCTCGCTCGTCAGTGTAAACAAAGTTATTGGTTTCTTGAGAATAGGTAACAAATCGTTCATTAGGTAGTATTTCCTTTTGGTAACGCGATTTCTCCACTGCCTGCAAGTTAGCTTTTAATTGTTGCATCTGTTTTTGTTTTTCTTTCTGTAAATTATATATTATTTTCTGGGTTTCCTCGTCTGTATGATAATCACAAGCTAACTTATTTAACTTTTCTTCTAAAGCCTCGGAAAATTGAAGCAACTCTTCATTATCTGCCAATTCTGGGGATTGCTGGTTAGCAATATCTTTTTGGGCAATTTCATTAAGTTCAAATAAATCTTTTTCAAAATGTTCTCGCATAGAATATTTTTTAGTCTATTTAATTTACAGGTTCTCGCCTGCGACACAAAATTAAGATGATAATTAATGAATTAGCCGCCATTAAATACAAAGGGAAAGCAATTTCAATTAACTTCCAAGTTTTTACGGCTGCAAAACTAGTCAAAGCACTGACCAGCGCTGTTGCATAAACAGCAATTGTTTCTGTTTCTGGGTGTTGCCAAGCTTTAATTAAAGCAGGAAGAGCAGCACAACCATCGCTTACAATTGAGAAAATAACAGCTAGAGTTGGATTTTTCGTAATTCCCCACAAAATTAAAGCTAAAATTGCCCAAAATCCGCACCAATAATCTAAGATCCCTAATTTCCAATAAGCGTTTTTGTTAACAAAAGAGGCTATAAATACCAGTAGCGGACAAAATCCAGCCATAAACACTGGTAAAACTGACCATTTCACCCCTTCTGTCAAAGCTGCGACAGTAGCAATTAAAGGCGCTATAGTCCACAACAGCCAAGTAACTCTATTGGGTTTAGCTCGACCTTGTATAGTATCTTTTAGATAGGACAGGGTTCCGCCAAATTGAATAACCGCCCCGACGAGTACTAAATATTGCCAAGATAGAGGCATAGGATTATTCTTAAAAATTGAGAAAACTATTGGTTAGATGGTATTTCTTTGGCTACAATTTTGATTTGACTGTTAGGAATGATATGCAAGACACCCTGAGAATCTCTGATAATAGTTTTGCGCAACGTAAATTCTTGAACCACTCCTTCAATATCTGCAATTTTTACTTTATCTCCCACATAAAACTGTCCTTCTAGTAAAATAAATAAGCCAGAAATAAAATCAGCAATAATATCTTTAGCCGCCATACTTACTGCCAACCCAGCCACCCCCAAACTAGCTAAAATAGGAGTAATGTTAATTCCTAGTTCGGACAAAATAGCCAATAAAGCTACAATAATAACAATAAAGTGCGCTGTTCCATAAAAACTAGAAATTAACGTAGCAGCTCTTTTCTTTTTTGTCTCTTCTGAAATCTTGGCTTTAATTGTATTTTTAATAAAATTGGTGATTAAAGTCTTCAAAAACCAATTAACTAAAACAGCGCCAACAATAATACCAATAATTTTTAAGCCATGAGCCAAAAACCACTGAATTAAATTGGGTAAATATAAAGATATCTTCATAAAATTTTTATCACTACCTTAAATTTTAGACTAACCACTTTAGTTAAATTAAGGCTCAAGTTACTGGATAATTAGAAATTAACAGCCAGCGAAATAACACTTTCCCTTTGAACTTAATAATAACCAGCAGCAAGGAGCAGGTGATGGGAATCGAACCCACGCCTTAACCTTGGGAAGGTTACATACTACCATTATACGACACCTGCCTAAATAATTACGCAACACAGTAAACTGGATAGCTTGATTAAAGCTAAATAATATATATTATAATACCATACTTTTGCAATAAATAAAATCAAATCTGTGTAATTTATATTAATTTATCTTAGGCACTATTACCGGATATAAACCTACCCAAAAGATAATTCTTTTGGGTAGTATTTTTTCAAGCAATTCGCGTTTATTTAGTCTTTTTTGTTTGGTCAAGGTTTAAGGTTAAGATCGGGGGTTGCGCGATACTCAGCGGTTTATCACATAGAATGTACTCACAGTTAAACTCTACGTAAGTGCCATCCGTGGTAAAAAAATATTTACCAGCGCCATTGGTTCCATACGTACCATCAATATCTGGGGCCTGAATAATACAACTGCCAACATCCACGCCTCCGTTGGGATCGTCAACTATTTGATCGTCTGGCACCATATAGCATGATAAATCTACCACACAACCTTTAACAGTATAGAAACCTAAAATTGTTCCGGCCTTGGAAATAAGATAAATATAAGAGATTTTGTTTGGATCATTGAAGGTAATTGTTTTTCGCGCAATAGCATCTCGGGCGTTCGAAAATTGGATTTGAGGAGCAGGCTGGTTGGTTTCTAACCGCTTTTGATTTTCTGCTACTGAGCGCGAGGTTTGCTGAAGCACCTCGCTCATTTTGTCTTCCTCGAAGCAGCCATACAAGCCACTACAAAGAAACATCATCAGAAAAATTACAAACCAATTTTTTATATTCTTCATCATTTTTTCTCCTTTTTTCTAATCAATTGGTAAAGTAACAGGCAGATCGCCTGTTTTAAAGATAGACCTATTTACCATTTTGGACCTAGCATTATATTCAGCTGCTAGATCATTCAGAGTTTGACGTAGACCTAAAAGAACACTGTTTAGTCTATTGAATTCAGCAGTGTCATAAAAATTCCATTGAGATCGTGGTCCAGCTTCTATTTTAAAACTTTCGAGAGCTGCTTCTGTTTCTCCAATTTTTGCTTTAATGGCCAGATAATTCTCATACTGTCTCTTAAACCATTCATAATTATAAATGGCATTATCGGCATTAATCGTCTTGTCAATAATTCCGTGGCCTGTTTCTTGGACATTGCTTATCGCATGAAACGGCCACGATATAAACCCCACAGCGATAGCTATCAACCATAAAACCAACAAACCGATACTGAATACCTTCCAAAACAAATTAATTTTCATTATATATACCTCCTTATATGTTAAAATACTAAAAATTAGAATATCACAAGGCACAGATTATGTCAATATAATAAAAATACCCTGCCCCGGCAATAGAAGCCGCTAGGATAACTAATAAAACCTTTAAAATAACCCTTGAAGATAATTAATATTTCATTTCTAATAAATCTGTTTTATACTGCAAAGCTTCTAATAAATGCGAACTGTGAATTATAGTTGAAGCACTAGCTTCATCATCTAAATCAGCAATGGTTCTGCTAATTTTTAACAAACGGTGATAGCTCCGGGCAGATAAGCTAAATTTTTCTACTGCTTTTTTTAGAATTGCTTCTGCCTCGTGATCTAACAAACAAAAATCTTCTATATCTTGTAAGTTCATTTCACTATTAGTTAAAATGGACGACGATTTCTTATTTCTTTCTGCAAACCGTTTATTTTGTTTCTGCCGAGCCTGAATCACCTTATCACGCAATTCTAAAGAAGTAGATTCTAAAGATTTATTATGAATTTCGTCAAATGATAGTGGGGGGACTTCAACAATTAAATCTATGCGATCTAATAAAGGGCCTGAAATTTTCTTTCGATAACGAATTATATCTCCCGGCGCGCATTGACATTCTTTTTGCGGATGACCCAAATAACCGCAAGGGCATGGGTTCATAGCAGCCACTAAAATAAATTTAGAAGGAAACTTAAGCCGACCATTGACTCGCGACACGCAAACCTCGCCTTCTTCTAAAGGTTGTCGCAAGCTTTCTAAAGCATCGCGTCGAAATTCAGGTAACTCATCAAGAAATAATACCCCCCGATGAGCTAAAGTGATTTCACCGGGCTGAGGCCAAGTTCCACCACCAATTAAAGCGGCTAAAGAACTGGAATGATGTGGCGACCTAAAAGGTCTTTCCACCATTAAAGGCTTACCCAGCGGCAACAGGTTGGCAATACTATAAATTTTTGTCACCTCCAAGGCTTCCCCAAAACTTAAATCAGGTAAAATTCCCCAAAAAGCTTTCGCTAATAAAGTTTTGCCAGACCCGGGAGAACCAATCATTAAAATATTATGCCCTCCGCTAGCAGCCACTAATAAAGCCCTCTTTATCTTAGCTTGACCATGAATTTGTGAAAAATCGATTTCTGGAAGTTTCCTGCCATATTCTGGCTGAGAATAAGAAAATGACTTTATTTCTTTCCTTCCTGAGAGCATAAATACAGCCTCTATTAAATCTGTTAAAGGAATGACTTTGAGTTTTTGAGCGGCTACAGCTGCCTCTAAAGCATTCTCTTGCGGTACAAATAGGTATTCAAAACCATTTTCTTGAGCCCAAAGAGCAATAGCTAGAACACCGGGAACCGGCCGTAATTTACCTTCTAAATTTAATTCACCAATAAATAACTTCTTGTCCCAAGCAAAAGCTGGCATCTGATTAGAAGCCAAAAGATAACCTAAAGCAATGGGTAAATCATAGTAAGAGCCAAATTTTTTAACATTAGCCGGAGCTAAATGGATAGTGATTTTTTTATTAGCTCGCAGAGGCGACTTAGCCCCACTATTTAAAATTGCTGACGAAACCCTTTGTTTTGATTCTTTAATAGCAGGGTCTGGTAAACCCACAATATCAAAACTATGAAGACCATCATTAACATCAACCTCAACTTCTACTGGAAATACCTCTAAACCAAAAACAGCGGCTGAAAATAGTTTTGCTAACATATTTTTTCTCCCGCTGTTTTAGTTAATAAAGTTTAAGAATGTTTTCTAATAAAAATAAAAAAATTGGCGTCAAGAAGCAGGTTTAACAGAGGTTTTAGTGGCGCAGTTGATGCACGTTTTACTAGCTGGATTAGTTTTTAAGCGTAATAGTTCTATTGGTTTTTTACAAATTTCGCATAAACCAAAATCCTCGCTATGTTTATTAATTTTCTCCAAGGCCTCGTTTATTTCCTGCAATCTAGTTTCCAAAGTATGCTCAATAGCTAACAAGTTGCTATAAATAGTCACTTCTTGGGCATCTTCATCAGGACTAGCTGAACGATCTCCTATCTGCGGAAAACGGGTATCATAATCACCTTTAACCTTTTTATCTTTATCCGCAAATTTAAGCAGGTCTTTTTCTAAAAACCTTTTTTCCTCTTCGAGTTGTTTTTTAAATTGAATTAAATCGTCTTGTTTCATAAAACCGATAAAAATAAAAAAATCGCCGAATTAAATAAATTATAAAAGTTATATTATTATATTACAACCAAAAAATAAAAAAATAGAAGAAATAAAAGCACAATCAATTATCTGGATAATTCTTACTCAATAGGAAACATAGAATAACAGCTTTTAAGAAAAAAGTCAACCAAACAAAGAACTAGATATCAATTCTTAAATTAAGATAACTTAAATATATCAAATTCTAGGGATATATTGGTGTTGCCGGTTGTTGAAGATGCTCTAGGGCGCTTAGGGCTGATTCTTCTGAAGCTGTTAAAATCAAGTACTGATTAAAAAAGGTATAAACAAAAGCTGTTTCTGCCGCATTATAGACATAAACTCTTCCCTGAGCACCTAAAAGATCTTTATCAGTAAAAGATTTAGCGGTTTTAGCAGGCACCTTGGTTAGGAAAAAATTACCTACATCATTCAAAATATTCAAATTCTTTTCCCAAGAAAGAAAAACTTCTTTAATAGCCTCGGTATTCTCGGCTCCTACATCTATAATTAAGCCTAACGCTGGATTAGTCTCTCCATAATAAGCATAAACTAGATAGGGTCGACCTAAAAGATAAGGTTTAAGTCGTTCAGGTAGTTTAGGAATCAATGACAAAATAACCTCTTCGCTCTTCAAAGGATCCCCGTGGACTTGCGGAATTAAAATTTTAAATGTTCCAGCTGGGGCATTTTCAGCTTTAGCCACATCTTTTATCGCTTGCAGCACAATTTCTCCTGTAATATTTACAGAGAAAGGATTTTTTTGATAAACTCCGCCTATTGGCAAAAACGGAGACACCGTAGGCACAGTGGTAGGAGGCAGTAGCGTCACTGTAGTAGGAGAAAGCGAGAGCGTGGTAGTAGTAATTTCTGTAGCCACCACACTGGTAGTGGTTGGAGTGATAACGGTAGTCTTTTTAAAAAGTCGCGGCCAAATAAATAGATAGCCGGCAACAGCGCCAATTATTACTACAGCAGCCACTAGAATGAAAAAGGGAAATTTTTTAGCTGGTTGAGGCGAAGAAGGTGTTTGCTCTGGTAAAGAAACTCCAGACGCTGCCGGAGAAAATGAAGGCACAATAGCTGGCTCTTCGCCTGATGAAAAGGCAGGAATATTAGTATCCACAGGAGAAAAAGGAGAAGCCAAATTACTTCCTGAATCCGCCTGAACACCTCCAAAATTAATATTCTCAGGGGTAGTAGGGGTTGACATTGGATTAGAAGAAGGATTAGAAGAAACGGTACCAACTGCCGGGTTAAAAGTTGAACTCGGCTCCGGCGAAAAAGACGGAGGATTAATATCGCTGACAGGAATACCGCTGGGAAAATTTACATTGGTGGGAGAAGGGGTACTAGCAAAAACTCCACCCTCACTTTGCATTTTCTCTAAATCAGTTTCTGAGGTGCGAATAAAAACATTAGAAGGAGGAGGGGCAAACTTATCCTGAAAAGAAGGGTTAACCGGAACTCCTGAATCAGAATTTAATTGATTTTGAGGTAAAGAATTAGATTGAGGTGTAGAAAAATTATCATTCATATTTTTTAAAATTAAAGTTTGAAATATTAAGTGGAGTTAAATTTTAAAAAGTTAAATTTTTAGAATAACTAACTCTATCTCCATTATACCACAAAATGCTTTGTCAATAAAATAAATAAAATATCCTAATTGCCACTTCTAAGCTGCTGGCCATTTATTTTCGTTTTATTGTTTTATTTCAAAACTTTACTTTAATCTTAATAGACGCTAGCTCTTAATAATTCTTAGGAGAAAATTTACGTTTAGGGTAGGACCTATTAACCGGCCTTTTTGATTGAAAACTTGGTTTATTAGAATCTGCATCAGCATCTTTTAAGGATAAAGAAATTTTACCGCTATCATCAACTTTTTTAATCTTAACCTTGACCATATCCCCTGAACGAACAATGTCTTCAACTCGATTAACCCTATAAGGCGCTAACTCGGAAATATGGAGCAACCCTTCATGCCTATGCCCTAAATCCACAATAGCCCCAAACTCTTTAATCTGAGTAATTTTCCCTTGAACAATTTCACCTTCAATAAAATCTTTAGTAATAGCCTTAATTTCGGCCAAGGCAGCTTCTCCTTTAGTTTTATCAGGAGCTGTAACAAAAATTGTCCCGTCATCTTGAATGTCAATCTGAACATCAAAATTTTGACTAATTCCTTGAATAACCTTACCACCCGGACCTATTAATTCACCAATTTTTTCTGGTTTTATCTTCAAAGTAAAAATGCGGGGGGCATAAGGAGAAAGTTCTGGTCGCGGTTTATCAATAACTTGATTCATTTTTTCTAAAATAATTAAGCGAGCCGCCTTTGATCTATCTAGGGCTTCTTCTAAAACCGAGGCAACCACTCCTTTAATTTTCATATCCATCTGAATGGCTGCTACCCCTTTTTCAGTTCCAGTAACTTTAAAATCCATATCCCCATAATGATCTTCCGGGCCCTGAATATCAGTGATTATCTTATAACGCAACCCTGCTTCGCTAGTAGGATCGAGTTCACTCATTAAACCAATAGCTACTCCGGCTACATGACTTTTAATTGGTACCCCGGCTGCCATTAAGGCTAAGGACGAAGCACAAGTGGCAGCCATAGAAGTAGAACCATTAGAAGACATAATTTCTGAAACTACTCTAATAGTGTAAGGAAATTCTTCTTCCGGAGGCAACACTACTTCGAGTGACCTTTCTCCCAAAGCCCCATGCCCAATTTCTCTTCGTCCGGGGCCCCTAGAAGCTGAGACCTCGCCTGTTGAATAACCGGGAAAATTATAGTGGTGCATAAATCTTTTTCTGCCTGTCACCTCCATCCCCTGCAGAAATAAATTATCTGCTGGAGAACCTAAAGTTACAATTGATAAAGCATGCGTTAACCCTCTCATAAAAATAGCAGATCCATGCACTCGAGCTAAGACATCAATAGCTGCTTCAATCGGTCGAATTTCATCTAATTTTCTACCATCAGGCCTTCTTTCGTTTTGAATAATGTTCTGATGAATTATAGAGTTAATTTTTTCTTCCAGTAAATTACGGGCTTTCTTGATTTGATCATCAGAATAATTTTTTTCTATTAAATAATTTTTAAATAAATCATCGATTGATAATTGGTGAGAACTAGCTTTTTGTTTTTCCTGTCCTGTAAATAAATATTCTTCTACCTTGTATAATTTAACAAACTCCTCAATATCAGCCTGCAATTCTGAATTTTGTTCTTCATTGACAATTTTAATTTTTTCCCGCCCCATTGTTTTAATAATAGATTCCTGAGCTTGATTCAAAGTAAATATCTCTTGCTGCGCCAAACGGAAAGCTTCTTTGACAATTTCCTCCTTGACTTCCTGCGCCCCTCCCTCAAGCATATTAATTTTATTCTCTGGTCCAGACACTACTAGTTCTAAAGCTAATTTTTCTCTTTCTTCATAGGTAGGATTAAATAAAAATCCCTGTTCTAAAGACCAACCTACTCGTACCGCCGAAACAGGACCTAACCAAGGAATATCAGAAACACCTAAAGCTAAAGAAGCGGCTATAATTCCTATGACATCAGGGTCATGGCTATTGTCAAACGACAAACAGGTTACTACTACTTGAACTTCTCGCTGCAAATTATCCGGAAATAATGGCCTGATTGTTCGATCAATCAAACGACCGGTTAAAATAGCTACAGTAGACGGCCGCGATTCTCGTCGCACAAAACGACTGCCATAAATTTTACCAGCAGCGTAATATTTTTCTTCATAATCCACTAGCAAGGGGAAAAAATTTAATTCTGGTCTATCATTTTTACTCATCACCACATTAGCTATCACGCAGGTCTCTCCCCAATTGACCACCACCGAACCATTAGCTTGTTCTGCTAAATTATTAAAAGCTATGGTTAAATTTTCTTGACCAAATGGTATTTGATAAATTTCTCGTTCCATAATGATTAAAATTGATTTATTAGTGCTGTTTCTTAGGGCGAATAATAGGAATTTTAGGCAAGAAACCAGCAGAATTAACTTTTAATAAAATAGCCTCAGGGTTCTCATCTAAATCAATGAATTCGTCAGCTATTTCCTTAATCTTGGTAGAAGTAGTTCTACCAAAAGCCATTACTTCGACTTGTTTACCTAAGGCTTTTAGGTATTCAACTAAAGGTATGAAATCTCCATCCCCGCTCACTAGCACTATAGCGTCTAAATTATTACTGAGCCTTAGAGCATCAACAGCTAAACCAACATCCCAATCTCCTTTTTTAGTCCCATCAGGATAAACCTGCAATTCTTTTATTCGTACCTCTATATTAGCTTTGATTAACGCGTCAAAAAAAGATTCTTCACCGGGTTCATCAGCCCGAGACGTATAAGCGATAGCTCTAACTAATTTTCGTTCGGCTACCGCTTGGGGAAGTAAATTTTTAAAATTCACCCTTTTACCGTATAAATTTTTGGCGGAATGATATAAATTTTGAATATCAATAAAGACACCTACTCTTTGTTCTCTGTGTTTAATTATCATATAAATAAATTTTGAGTTAAAAAATTTTAAATAAAAATGAATAAGCTATTATCAAAACACCAAATAATCTAACCACCTTTAATAAAATTAAAAAAATTAAAGCTTAATCTGAGCTTTAATTTATAAATCAAGTTTTTTTACAATTTTTTGATACCGTTTAGGATCTTCCTGTTTTAAATAATTTAACCACTTTCGTCTAGAAGCTACCATGCTTAACAAGCCCCGTCGGGAACTGACATCTTTAGTGTTCTTTTTTAAATGTTTACTGACTAATTCAATTCGTTTAGTCAAAAGCGCAATTTGAACCTCAGGCGAACCAGTATCTTTATCGTGCCGGGCGTGCTTTTTAATAATTTGGGATTTGTCTTTCGTGTTAATCATAAATTTAATAATTATTAGGCAATTTTAAACCTTAAGAAGCTACTTGTTTTATTTTAGTTTTTATTTCGGTTTTTAGGTTGGTTTTTATTTTTATTGTTATTTTTGATCTTGATTTTATCTTGGTTTTTATTTTATCACAATCCTACAAAAAAAGCAAACTGATTAGAGTGAATTTATTCGACATTAAGTTTGAAAGAAGGGAAAAATTGACATAATTCTTAAAAATTGCTATTCTTTGATATAGGGTTTTTCTAAAAAACTGTAAACAATTATCTCAAGTTTAAGCGGGTGTCGTATAGCGGTTATTATGCGACCTTGCCAAGGTCGAGACGGCAGTTCGACTCTGCTCACCCGCTCTTCCTAGAAAACAAAAAGGCTTACCAAAAAGCCTTTTTTATTCTCTAAATAAATAAAAAAACAAGTAAACAAAAAACCAGCAAAGTAAAAAAATTAACAAGCAAAAGAAACACCACCAATAAATAGAACTAGATAAGGAAAAACTATTTCTTTAATTCTTCCAATAATTTCTTTGTTTCCTCGAGGAGAATATCCTTAAGATTGGGAAAGGTTTGATTTAAATAATTTTCTTGATCTTCCTCAGTGCCAGAAATAAAGACTCTTTCTAATTCCTGACGACCTTCGTCATCTAAATCTTGATAAACCCTCAGGACAGCGCGCTCAATTACTATTCGGTATAAACTTCTAACACTATCCCGGATTTCTTCTGGAAAAAGATTTAAAAAATCTTCATTCATAAGATATAATTAAAACGCCTCATTAATGTTTTTTACCGCCCCCGGATATTGTTCCGATGTCGACACCGGTTACTACCTCTAAAATTTTACCGAGTGCCGCAGTATTTAAACAAAGCAACATCAAAATGGAATAACCTAATCCTTCTAAAAATGCACCTCCAAATTTCGACAATTTTCCACCTTTTAAGGTTTTTTTCTCTATGAAATCAGCTGCTGCTTTAGCAGATCGAGGCAATTGCCCTTTATTCTTTAAAACTTCCTGCGCTTTATTTTGAATCTGTTCGGCTACTTGAGGATTTTGTTTAACCTGCTGATTGAGTTTATCGAGAACTTCACTGGCTCCGGCTGGCAATTCTTGAGCTAATTCGGGTGACAATCTCTTAATTTTTTCCATATCTGGTACGCCTTCAGTGGATAATTCTTGTTTTAATTTAGCGAAGTGAGCCATTTTCTCATCAAAAGGTAGTTTAGAAATTCTTAAATACTCACTTATTGTATTCTTTAAAATATTTTGATTTTCGATCTGCGTCACTAAAGATTTAGCTACGTCATAAGATACATTTTGACTAGCTAATAATTGCGCTATTTGCGATACAGTTCGATCCTTACTGGTAAGTAGTTTAGCTAAAGTGCCTATTTCTTCAGCCAACCATTTATCCTCCTCAGGAGAATCCTCGTCAGCAATAGAATTTTTTAATTTTTCCGCTCCTTGATAAAAAACATTTTGGTCTTTCAGCCATTTTGTAACAAAGTTCTTTATATTGTCCACCTTTTCAGAAGGGGATTTTTTATCCAAATAAAACTGACTAGCCATTTCTAAAGCCACAGCGCGGGCACTATGTTCGGCATAAAACGGATTGATACCTTTAATTTTATCTAGGGCCCCATCAATTAAGGGCATTATTCCGTCTATTCCATAATAACTTTTGGCGTCATTAAGAAATTCCACATATTTCTGAGATTTAAACTGCTTCTGTAAGAAAGTATTTTCTGGTAGATCACTGACTAAATTGTATTCTGACTGAAATACCTGTTTAATAAATTCTGCACTTTTTTCTTGAGTTAAGTTTTCTTTCTCCTGAGATTCTTGTTTTTGATTTTGATCTTGGGCTTCAGCCGAACCTCCGGCTAAATTTTCCTGTTTAGTTTT
>MWBJ01000014.1 GCA_002069525.1 Parcubacteria group bacterium ADurb.Bin305
AGAGGGAAATAACATAGATAAATTACTAATTACAAATGACAAATGACAAATGACAAATCAAGAATCATGAATCATGAATTTAGGGTGATTATATTATCCTAAAACTCTTTTAATTTCTTCCCAAGAAGTAATACCTAAAAGCATTTTAATGGCGCCGGTCTCGTATAAAGTAGGAAAGTCAATTTTGTTAATATCTTGATTGGGCTGAGGAATTAAAATTTCAAATACTCCAGTTAATCCTTGATATCCAGTAAAACCGCATTGAGCGCATCCAACTGGTTTATAAATTTTATAAGGAGAAGCAAACTGTGACTGATAATTAGGATATTTTTTTAAAGCTTTATTAATCATCTCAGTAGCTTCCTGAGGGGCTTTTTCTTCTTGCTTACACTGAGGGCATAATTTTCTGACTAATCTCTGACTGATAATACCATTAATAGCCAAACCTAATTGATCTGTAGGAATACCCAAACTTTTTAGTCTTTCAAAAACTAATAGTGAGTTGTTAGCATGAATTGTGGATAGCACTAAATGGCCTGTTAACGAGGCCTGCCAAACCAATTGAGCGGTTTCACTGTCTCTGATTTCACCAATTAGAAAAATGTTGGGATTTTGGCGCAATAAGGTTCGCAAAGCAGTAGCGAAAGTATAACCTTTTTCTTCGTTAACTTGCGTTTGAATTACCCCCGGCAGGCGGTATTCAATTGGATCTTCCACGGTAATAATTTTGATACCGGGTTGATTTAATCTTTTTAGAAATGCAAATAAAGTAGTAGTTTTACCTGACGAAGTAGGACCAGCTGAAATAATTAAACCAACTTTTTTCTTTAATAAGTTTTCTACGATATCTTTTTGTTCGTCTAAAAATCCTAAATTTTCTATTTCCGGGGTTACAATTTCTCCACCTAAGATTCTTAAAGAAGCAGCTTCTCCGTAACCAGCTGGCAAAATTGAAAGACGAATATCAAAATTTAGGGTAGGCAAAGTTACTCTAAAACGTCCTTCCTGAACCGTTCCTACTATATCTGTCCGCAAGCCGGCTAAAGATTTAATTTCATTTATAAAATACGGATAATCATCATTAGAAATATCCAAAATCTCATGCAACACCCCATCGATTCTTTGTCTGACAATACCTCTTTGTTCTTCTTTTTCAAAATGAACATCAGTGGCACGCAGCTTATAAGCCACTGCTAAAATATAACCAATTTGTTTATTTTTAGGTAAACCATTAATTAAGGTAGATAATGGTTTTTCTTTTAAATAAGGCAGCCATTCGTTAATTTCTGCTTCTTCTTTAGGAGAAATTTTAACACCGCGAATTAATGCTTGGCTAAATAACTCCTTATAGAGGGTTTGAATATAGTCAATATCTCCTGCCACTCGGACAATTTCTTCTAAGGAAGTGGCGCCTTCAATAACCTTGAGGAGGCCATCATGAAAAAGAGGGGTCATACCCTCATCTATGGCTACTCTTCTAATGAGTTCTTCGTTGACATCTTTCTCAATAGTAGCAATTACTCGTGAAGTCATGGGTAATAATTCAAAAATACCAATTTGCCCTTTATAACCTAACCAATGACAGTGCTCGCAACCTTTAGCTTTATAAAGATAGGGGATATCTTTAGGTGGCATCACGTTGCTTTTGGGCGATAAGATAGTGAAAGCATCTAATAATTGCTCTTTTTCTTCTTCTGACGGTACATATTGTTCGCGGCAATAAGGGCATAGTTTGCGCACTAATCGTTGCGCTATAATTAATTTTAAGGAATTACCCATTAAAGTATTATCCAAACCTAATTCCTTTAATCTAGCAGGCGTGCCGCTAGCTTCATTAGTATGCAAGGTAGAAAGTACCAAATGGCCTGTTAAAGAAGCGTTGGCAGCTGTAGTGGCGGTTTCTTTGTCTCTAATTTCACCGACTAAAACTACATCAGGATCTTGTCTCAGAATTGCTTTTAGTCCTGAGGCAAAATCATATTTTCTAGTGACCTGAGTTTGACTTATGCCCGGCAATTGGTATTCAATAGGGTCTTCAATAGTAATAATTTTAATACCCGGAGATATTTTTTGTTTTAATAAAGTATAAAGAGTGGTAGTTTTACCAGAACCGGTAGGCCCGGTTACTAAAATCATTCCATTGGGGATAGAAAGAAAGTCAGCTAAGATTTTTCTGTCTCCTTGGCGTAAACCTAAATCTTCTAAACCTAATGCTGTTCTTATTGGGTTTAACAAACGAAAAACAAAAAATTCTCCTGTTGGGCTGGGAATCGTAGCCGACCTGACATCAAATATAGTATCTTTGTTCTTTACACTGCATCTGCCATTCTGCGGAATATTAGGCAAATCAATTTTAATACCAGAATGCATTTTAAGCCTCGTAGTCAAAGTATGATATTTTTGCTTATCTATTTCTGCCACCTCATAAAGCACTCCGTCAATTCTAAAACGAACAAGAGCTGACTCTTTTTGGGGTTCTATATGGATATCTGAAGCATCAATTTCTACGGCTGATTTAAGTAAGATATTTACGAGCTGGGTTACTTCGTTAGCTGGAATAGTTTGCAATTTTTGATGCAGATTAGAAAAATCTACGCTTTCTGTCTCAGAAATATCAATTAAAGAACTAAAAGTAGCATAACGCTGTTTTACAAAACGATAGTGGCTCAAACCCCAGTCTAAACTTTCTTGGGTTACAGTGTATACTTTCACCTCATAACCTTGTTTTTGCAGTTGGGCTATTATTTTTAACACTTCTGAGGAGTGAGGATTAGTAGTAGCTAAACTGACTTTCTTGCCTAATTTATCAAACACTACAGCTTGCGCTTTTTTAGCGTCCGCTTCATCTAGCAATTGAATCGCGCTCGTTTCAATAGGTGTAATCTTTAAGTTAATATATAAAGTATTTGTTTGAGCAGCCAAACGTTGAGCCTCTCTTTCTTTGGATTCCTGCCAGATAGCTTTTAAGTGTTCCGCTCTTTGTTTTAATAAATCATCTGCCATAAAAATTTATCTTTTTAGACATCTAAACTAGATCTCTAATTATTATCTATTTTTTTTATTATTTTTTATTGTGTATTATTTTTTTATTATACCTTATGTTTTTTATTATTTCTATTATACACTTTTTATAAATTAGGGTCAATGATAAAAATAAAACAACTGATAGTAGTCAATACCGCGATTGCTATTCTTGGTAAATTTATGTTAAAATGTATTAAGAATTCATTAAAAATTAAGAATTTCAAAAATTCTATAATAATAGAATTCTATAATGACAATGACTTCAAAAACTTCAAAAATTCCAAAAATTCCACAAAAAATTAAAAAAATTAAAATAGAATTTTTAAGCCATAAACCGCTCGAAACATATCAATTTGGTGGTTTTTTGATTGATTTATTAAAAATGGAAAGCGTTTTTAATCGCTCCGAAGCGCAAATAATTTCTTTAATAGGAAATTTAGGCGCTGGTAAAACAGAATTAATGAAAGGAATTGCCCAGAAGTTAAAATTAAAAGACAGAATTACTAGTCCCACTTTTGTGATTATGAAACAATTCAAGATTCCCAGACAGCAAAGATTTAATAATTTTAAATATCTTTGGCATATAGATATTTATCGTTTACAATCTTTTTCAGAACTTGAATCTTTGGGGTTTAAAGAATTGATGGCAGATAAGTCCAATTTAATTTTTATAGAGTGGGGGGATAAAATAAAAAAATATTTACCGAAGAATACTTGGCAAATAAAGTTTAAAATTATAAATAAAAATACCCGCCTGCTTCAACTCGATTATGAAAAAAGCTTTATTAATTGATACTTTTGCTTTAGCCCATCGCGCTTATCACGCCTTACCCCCTTTAGTTTCCCCCAAAGGAATAACAGTTAATGGCGTTTATGGCTTTCTTTTGGTGTTATTAAAGATTATTAAAGAGATTCAGCCTGATTATATAGCTGCCGGCTGCGATACAGCTAAACCTACTTTTCGCCACCAAGAATATAAAGAATATAAAGCTAAACGAATAAAAGCGCCAGAAAATTTTTATGAGCAAATTGATATTATCAAAAAATTTTTATTAAGTTTAAATATAGCTATTTATGAAAAAGAAGGTTATGAAGCTGATGATATCCTTGGCACTATAGTCGCGAAAATTAAAGAAAAAAAAGACCCAGATCTTCAGATTATTATTCTAACAGGTGATTTGGATACCTTGCAATTAGTTGATGAAACTACTTTTGTTTATACTCTAAAAAGAGGATTAAGTGATGGCATTATTTATACCCCAGACGAAGTGATAAAAAGATATGGTTTAACCCCTAATCAGTTAGTAGATTATAAAGCCCTAAAAGGGGATCCTTCGGATAATATCGGCGGTGTCCCGGGGATTGGAGAGAAAACAGCTATTTCTTTAATTAAGCAATATGAAAATTTAGATAATCTTTATCAGAAAATTGAGGCCAATGATAAATCCACAAAATCAATTAGTCCTAAGTTATTAGAAAAGCTCCAAGCTAATAAAGATATTGCTTATTTCAGTCGGCATTTAGTAATGATTCAACAAGATATAGATATTGATTTTGATTTAGATCAAATTAAATGGCAACCCCCTCGGGCAGATTCAATTGTACCCTTATTTAAGGAATATGGATTCAATAGTCTCATTCTTAGATTTTTTCCCAATTTTGATCGAAAAAATCTTACAGAAATTTCTCCCAAAAAGAAAGTAACGGAAATTACTGATGCTCCGACCAGACAATCATTAGTTCGTAAAATAAAGGCAGGGCTAAGCCATAATGAGGATATAGCTTTGCTTTTAAATTTTAAAGGCACCAATGTTTATCAACGAGAAATATTTAGTTTAGGAATCAGTTTTAATGATGAAAGTTTTATAATACCAGTAAATTCATGGCCTAATTTTTTTGAAGAGTTAAATTCTCATAATATTTTAGGTGTCATGTTAGCAGAACCGCATCAGGTTCTCAGTTACGCAACCAAGATACTTTATCAAGAAATACCTCAATTTAAAAATGGGGGATTTGAAGATGCAGAAATTAAAGCTTGGTTAATAGATCCAGATAGAAAAAATTATACTTTATCTAGTTTAAGCAGGTTTTATTTAAAAAAAGAAGTCACAGATAATTTTGAAGATCATCTGCTAATTTTACCAGAATTAAATAAAACACTTTCAGCTAAAATAGACACCTTAGAACTTAATAGAGTTTGGCTGGAAATTGAAAAACCCTTAATTCCAGTTTTAGCTCAAATGGAAGAAAATGGTATTTTAGTTGATGAAAGTCAGCTTAATCACATAGATCAATTAATAACTCAAGAGATAGAATCATTAACTAAAAAAATATATGAATTGGCCCAAGGCGAATTTAATATTAATTCTTCTCAGCAAGTAGCTAAAATCTTATTTGATAAATTACACCTAGATAATCACCAAATTAAAAAAACCCACTCTGGCAGGATGTCTACTGATATTACTGAATTAGCTAAAATTCAGGAAAGTCATTCTATTATTCCTTTAATTCTAAATTATAGAGAATTAACTAAATTACAAAATAGCTTTTTAAGAACTTTGCCTTCGTTTATTAATCCTCAAACTAACAGAATCCATACTATTTTTAAGCAAACTGGCACTGCTACGGGCAGGTTGTCTTCAGAATCCCCAAATTTGCAGAATATTCCAGTTAAAGGAAAATGGGGGCAAAAAATCCGCGAAGCATTTATTCCTCAAGAATCTTTTTTATTTCTCTCCTTAGATTATTCGCAAATAGAATTGCGTTTAATAGCACACCTCTCGGGTGATTCTGTTCTGAAGCAATTATTTGAATCTGGGCAAGATATTCACCAAATGGTTGCTAGTCAAATATTTAATGTGTTGCCTGAGCAGGTGACTCCATCAATGAGGCGGCAAGCAAAAATTTTAAATTTTGGTATTGTTTATGGTATGGGAGTTGAAGCTATCAGTCAAGCTGCTGGTATTTCTAAACAAGAGGCCAAAGCTTTCAGAGAAAAATATTTTAGTACTTTTATAGGTTTAAAAATGTATTTAGAGAATACTGTATTTGAAGCTAAAAGAAAGGGTTATAGTGAAACTTTATTTGGCCGGAAAAGATTTTTACCCCTGATTGGTTCTTTGGGTAAATTAGGAAAAGAACAAGAGAGAATCGCTATTAATATGCCAGTGCAAGGATTAGCTGCTGATTTAATGAAATTGACTTTAATTAAAATTTATCAATTTATTAATGATCATAAATTAACTGATCAGGTAAGAATGCTGCTTCAAATTCATGATGAATTGCTTTTAGAGATAAAATCTGACATAATAGAAGAACTAGCGCCTCAGCTTAAAACTATCATAGAAACAGTGTATCCTTTATCTGTGCCCTTATTGGCGCATTCCAAAATAGGAAAAAATTGGGGTGAAGTAGAGTAAAATTTTAAAAAATTCATTTGTTACCTCAGCTAGAGAAGTCTTAATTAATTTATTTTTTCTAATAGCTCGAGAAGATAAAAATATTCAAGAATGTTTCGCTGGCTGAACCTAACTTATTTTTCTTATTAATTTTATGCTATCTTTTTTCGAGAAACTCAAAAAGCATTTGTTTTCTAAACAATTTTTACCTTATTTAATATTGGGTATTCTTTTGGTTCTCCAATTTTTTGTAAGCTATTCAGAGGGCAGTTTATTCCATATTTATATTATTGATCAGAAATTACTCTTGGTGTTCCACCTTATTCTCTTCACTCTATGGACTTGGGGAGCTGTTATCAATATTAATAATATAGATTTGGTGGCTAGGCTTGATTTAGAAAAAAATCAAATCAATGCTATGCTAAACAGCATTAGCGACCCAGCTATAGCTTATTCTAAAGACTTTGAAGTCATTTTAGTTAATCCGGCTTTAGAAACCATTACTGGATTATCTAAACAAGATTTAATTGGAAAAATTCTAAGTCCGGAATTAATTTCTGATAGTCGCTATCAAGTTTTAATTCCCATTGTTTTTCCTTCATTGGCGCCAACTATTATAGAGCAATCCCTAGATAATTATCCTCAAAGAACGAAAATAAAACTTTTTGAACCCCAAGAAATGGTCTTAGATATTATTACCACTAAAGTAATTGATGAACGCGGTAAATTATACGGGTTCTTAAAAATTGTTCACAATCTTACTCGCGAAGAAGAGTTAAAAAAGACCCAATCAGATTTTATCACTGTCGCAGCGCATCAATTAAGAACCCCTCTATCTGGTCTCTCATGGCTCTTGCAAACTCTAAGTGATGAAACTAAAGACATTTTAAATTCAACCCAGAAACAAATTTTAGATAATGCTCAAAAGGCTTTAGAGGAAAGCATTAAAACTGTTGAGGGTTTATTAGAAGTAGTTCAAATTGAGGAAGGTAAATTTGGTTTTCAGTTTATAGAAAGTGATTTAGAAAAAATTATTGAAGAGGTGTTAACTATGCTAGAACCCAGAGCGCAGCAAAATAACATTAAATTAATTTTTTATAGACCCCAACCACCATTAAAACCGTTCGTATTTGATCCTGTAAAAATTAAATCAGTTATAGAGATTTTAGTAGATAACGCGATAAAATACAATATTCCTAATGGGGAGGTAAGAATTAAAGTAACCCTTTTAACTGATAAACCATTTGTGTGCCTTGCAGTTGAAGATACTGGTATTGGTATTCCGAAAGATCAATTTAAAAATTTATTTCAAAAATTTTTTAGGGCTAATGTTAAAAAAGAAACAAGCGGTATCGGATTAGGATTGTATATTGCCAAAAATATTGTAGAAAGACATGGCGGACAAATTTGGGCTACTTCAGAAGAAGGAAGGGGTTCTATTTTTTACTTTACCCTGCCACTTGAGGCACAATATTTACCACCCCAAATTTAACTAATTTTAGCTAATTTTTAACTTGACTTAAAATTATTTTTATGATTTATTAGAGTATCTCTTATAAAGAGATTAGTTTTTTGACAATTTTTAATAATTTAATAAAAGGAGGTTTATAAGGAGGTTTATGAAAAAGAAGAATTTCTGTAAAAAACACCAGAAACCCAAAATAGTCCAAGACGGACAATTGATTTGTCCGGATTGCCTCGCAGATAAGCGCATTAAAAAGTTGAAATTAAATATTGATAGAAATATAAAAAAAATGCTAAAAAATAAAAAATCGAAAGAAAGAGGAGAAAGAGGTAAGAAAAATGATTAAAAAAATAGTATTGTTACCGGATTTTCATTATCCCCATATAAACAAAACTGCCGTTAATGCTGTTTTTCAGTTTATAGAGTGGTTCAAGCCGAATGCTGTAAATCTTCTAGGTGACGCTATGAATATGGATAGCGTTAATCACTGGATGCAAGAAAAAGGATCCAAAAAGTATTTTGAAGGCAAAAGGTTGCTGGAAGAATACAAAGATTTTGATCAAGATATTTTAACCCCTTTGGAGGCAATACTTCCCCAAAGATGTGAAAAGACCTACATGGGAGGGAACCATGAGGACTGGATTAATACCTTGCTGGACAAAGAACCCCAATTAGAGGGAATGATTGAGGTAGAAAAGGCGCTTAGATTAAAAGAAAGGGGATGGGAATGGATTCCTTGGTTAAAATACGGCCAAGGAGATTATGAACGAGGATTGAAACATTACGGAAAACTACTAGTTTTCCACGGACAGTATACCAACAAATACCATTCAGCAAAAACCACTGAAACATATTCAAAAAGTTGCGCTTACGCTCATACTCACGACATCCAACTCCACACGAAAGTGACTGTAGATGATTACAAGGGTTATCACACTGCGCAGTCCATTGGGTGTCTGTGCAATACTTCCCCTGATTATATGAGAGGAAGAATGAACCGATGGGTTAATGCCTTTGGAGTGATTTACCTACGTGAAGGTGGGCTTTATAACCTTTACGTGCCGGTTATAGTTCGTGGCAAATTTGTATTTGCTGGGAGAATGTTTAATGGAAACTTAGATAAAGACAAACAAAATAAAAATCAGAAAGGAGGTGATAAATAATGAATATTGGTATTGATTATGATTTATTTTTACGAGAATATCAGCGCTTACCAAATAAACAATGTACGTTTTCTCAATGTAGTAATTTACTTGATCATCCGGCCTTCGTTGAGGACAAATTTTTTTTGATCTCTGATCAAAAAAAAGAATGGGAATTGCAGAAATCCTTTAGATCGCCACTTTGTTTATCGTATCCATCGTATCTACCGGTCATAGAAACTTGTAATTTTGTAGATGATAAAGTAACAGAATGTTTGAAAGCCAATCTTGATGTTATGCTAACTGATGATGTTTTTTTAGCTTTTAGGGTACAGGAAGAACAAATTCCTGTTATTCTGCTAAACCGACCTTGGAACGAAAGTTTTTACGAATTAGGCGATAATATCTATAGGGTCTTCTCGTGGGCAGAAGTTGCAGAAATTTTATTAGAAATTTCTGCAGCGATAGCTGCCGCTACAGAAAGAAAATAACAACAATTAAAGAGACAGGTAAGTTTTTCCTGTCTCTTTTAAATTGAATTAACATAAATTAACTCAAAATGAAATTTTAGCTATCCCCTCTGAAGTTAAATAAAATAATTGTTTTAAGGTGTCGTCAAAAAATAATTGTTGATTTTTGACATTATCTGCTATTAAATTTTGATCTTGAAAATTATTAAATCTAAGATATGAAGAATTATCTTGGAGTATTAGCCAATGATCAGAAAATAATTTTATAGGAAAAATTGAAGAAGTAATTTCACTTATTTTTTCTGCTTGAAGGTTGTAGATTAATATTTTATTATCTTGATTTTTAATTAAAATTTCTTGTCTATCAGAAGATAAACTTACATCTTGAACTTCTTGGGCTATAATTTTAGGAGTTAATTCGTTGGGAGTAAAAAGTAAAATCTGATCTTTATCATCTTTAATTAAAAAAACAGTATTGCCGGTAGTGTGATTGACAACCAATTTAGTTTTAGTTAAATCTTGAATATTAAAAGTAAAAAAAGATACTTGATTAAGTTGATGAGAAGATTCTAGGGAGAGTTGCATCAAATTACAGGCGCTATCTAGAAAATAAAGATTTTTTTCAGTTAGGTAAAAACTGGATTGTTCACTATTGTAAGCTTTTTCTAAGGAATCTTTAATAAAATTATAAAAATAGATAGCTTCTTTGGTTTGAATAATTATCTCATCTTCGTTTAATGGGTTAAAGATAGCTTTAGTTATAACAACTTGGCGCGAACTTTCAGCTGGAGACACCGCTTTTATTTTAGAAGCCAATAATTCTTTGAGAGAATAACTTTGAATATCTTCACCTGTAAAGAATAAAAGACGCCAATCATTTTTAGCAAAGCCGGCTAAAATTTTTTTAGATTTGGCTGATAAAGTAATTTCTTCTGGTAAAGTAGTAGTTTGCCAAAACTCTAAATCTTTTTTATTTTGACGATTAAAAAGATGCCAATAATAATTAGTTTTATTTTTGCTCAATGGTTGTTTTATAATATACACCAAAGAGTTAAAGTCAGGATTAACTTGAAAAAAAACAATATTGTTATTAGTTACAACACTTTCTTGGGGCCATTTTTGTGGTAAAAGATAAATTTGATCTAGGGTAATATTTTTAATATTTTGTTCGGCTTTTACGTTAATCTCTTTTGACCAGTTTAAATAATTAGGGGCGCTAACTACAAGAATATATTTGCCTTCAGGAACAGCAAAACTAAATTTACCATTAGTAATTGTCCCACGGTAATCTATCGTCTTATTATAAATTTGCACCACTGCTGGTAAATCTTTTTGTTCTGGCACTAATTGTATTGTTAAGGTAGTGGTTAAACTTTGATCGTTAGAATATAAAAAATAATATAAAAATACACCTATTAGACAGCCAATCAAAATAAAGATTAGAGAGAAAAAAAATTTATAGTTTGTCATATATTTTTAGCCAAATTACATAATAAGCCGACAGTAGCTAAAGTAGTAACCAAAGAAGAACTGCCAAACGCCTGCGATTGGTATTAAGTGCAGCATTCCACCCAAATTTATGAATATTTGAATAACTAAATAAGCAGTTAAACCTCCAGCCAAAAATTTGGAGAATTCCTGTTGGTTTTTTTGAGTTATTTTGAACCCTACCGAAATAAGTAAAATAAATAAAATAACCACAATTGTAGCACCAATAAAACCGAGTTCTTCTGCGATAATTGGAAAAATCGCATCCGTATGACTTTCTGGTAAATAATTAAATTTTTGCACTGAATTGCCTAAACCTAGGCCAAACCACCCTCCTGAACCTATTCCTATTAAGGCTTGAGTAATATGGTAATTCTCACCTTGAGTATTCTCGCCTTGGAAGAAAGATAATACTCTCGTTAATCGATAAGGGGTAGTTTTGACAATATAAAAACCGCCCAAACAAATAATCAATGCCAGCACTAATATTTGTTTTCCTGATAAACCAGCAATAAAATACATTAAGCTACTAGCAAACGCAATTATTACAATTGTGCCGGTTGAAGGTTGTTTGATTATAATTAGAGCTATTAATCCCAAGCTAAATAAAAAAGTTAAAAATGGCTTAGCAAAAATTTTTTTACGTTGAGATAGAGAAAACTTTTCTAAAAAAGTGGCTAGAAATAAAGGATAAGTAATTTTTAAAAATTCAGAAGGTTGAAAACTAATAGGGCCAATTTTAACCCATCTTAAGGCTGAGCCACTCACTTTGAAAGGAGGAATAAAACATAGTAAGGTTATAATTACATTAAGAAAAAACAAAACAAAACTAAATTTTTTTATTAAATCTAAAGGAACTCGAGCTAAAATGATAGCCAAGATAGATCCTAATAATACTCCTTGTATGATTTGTCTTTTCACAAAATAAAAAACATCACCATATTGTTGCTCACCCAATACTGCTGAGGCACTGGTTAACATAATCAGACCCAAAACTGTTAAGATAAGGCTCAAATTTACCAGAAGGCGACTATAAGCATTGCCCATATTAGTACATATAATATTTGATTATTTTAAGGATTTTTTGTATAATAAATATGTCTTTCTAGGCCATATTTTATATAAGTTCTAATTTTTTCATTATTACTTTGAACCTCATAGCCTGTAATAAGATGAAATATAAAATGAAGAATAACTAACTAATATAATCAACTCTATAAGGATTATTATAGCAGAAAAATATCCTAATAATCAATTAATTTATTATAATTATTAACTATGCCCATTTTCCATAATAGAACCCTACGGATAGTAATGACAGGCGGCGGTACCGGTGGACATGCTTTTCCATTAGTAGCTGTCATGAGAGAATTAAAAAGAGAAGCGGTAATGAGAAACATCAATTTAGAAATTACCTATATCGGCCCTAAAGATTTTACTTATGATTATATCCAACAAGAGGGGATTGTCACCAAAGTTGTTTCGGTTGGAAAATTTAGACGTTCTTTGTCTTTATCGAGTATTTTAAATAATATTGTTGATTTTTTTCACATCATTTATGGATTAATACAAGCGTATTTTTATCTTTTCTTTATAATGCCTGATGTAGTATTTTCTAAAGGAAGTTATGCTTCTTTGCCAGTAGTTTTCTGGAGTATAATTTTTTTCATACCCACTTTCACCCATGAAAGCGATTCTATACCGGGAATTTTTAACCAAGTTTTAGGAAAATTTTGCCGGCAAGTATTTATTAGTTTTGAAAGCTCTCAAAAATATTTCCCAAAAAACAAAACCTTGTTAGTTGGAAATCCTATCCGTCAAGAACTGATAGTGCCAAGAAATCAAATAACCCCAGAAGATAAACTTCAATTAAAACAAGCTTTAAAACTATCTACTAAACCATTGCTGACTGTTATAGGCGGATCTTTGGGTTCGCAGCATATTAATGATATAATGTTGGACATCCTGCCAATGGTTATAGATAAACTGGAAATTATTCATCAAACAGGTCAAGAAAATTATACCCAAGTAGTCAACGAAGCGGATATTGTCTTTCGAATGATTATTAAATCCGATACTTATAGAGCGTATTACCATCTTTTACCATTTATTAATGAAAAAATGGAAGTGGGTAAAATTTCTCTCAAAGATGTTTATGCTTTAAGCGATTTGGTGGTGGCGCGGGCTGGAGGAGGATTAATTTTTGAATTAAGCGCCTGCGGTGTCCCAGCTATACTTATTCCTTTACCTTGGGCTTCTCGCGATCACCAACGTAATAATGCTTATGAATATGCTAAATCTGGTGCCTGTATAGTTATAGAAGAAAAAAACGCAACCCCTAATTTATTAGCCAGCCTAATACTTGAGACTATCACTGATTCTCATAAATTAGCCGAAATGTCTTATGGAGCTTTAAATTTTGCTAAACCTCAAGCCGCCACTCAAATAGCCCAGAAACTTTTAAGTTTGACGTAAATACAATAATAACTTCAAAACAATTAAAATAATGAAGTCCTAAGTTCCAAAATTGGAATTGGTAAATTTGTAAAATCGTCTCCTTAATCTTTATTATTTTATTAATTTTATGTCCGATTCGGTAATTTCACCATCTTTATTTGGGCCGCGAGTCAGAATGGCACCCAGTCCTACTGGTTTATTTCATGTTGGTAGCGCTAGAACTGCTTTATTTAATTATTTATATGCTCGAAAAACTGGCGGTAAATTTATTTTAAGAATTGAAGATACTGATAAACAACGTTCAAAAAAAGAATATGAACAAAACATTATAGATAGTTTGAAATGGCTAGGTCTTAAATGGGATGAAGGGCCAGAAGTTGGGGGAGAATATGGACCATATTATCAAAGTCAAAGATTAGATATTTATGAAAAATACTTAAAACAATTATTAGCTGAGGATAAAGCTTATTATTGTTTTTGCTCATTAGAAGAATTAAAAGCCCAAGAATTAGAAATGTTAATTCAAGGGTTGCCGCCTAAATATTCTGGCAGATGCCGCGATTTAGATAAATCATTAGTAGAACAATATTTAGCCGAAGGCAAGCAGCCAGTTATTAGGCTTAAAATGCCTAATTCCACGCTAAAATTTGAAGATGTTATTAGGGGAGAAATCAAAACTGATTTAAGCTTAATAGGGGACATCATAATAGCCAAAGGCCTAAGAGAACCTTTATATAATTTTAGTGTGGTGATTGACGATTATTTAATGAAAATAACGCACGTAATTCGCGGAGAAGACCATATTTCCAATACCCCTAAACAAATTATCATCCAAGAGGCTTTGGGCTTTCCTAGGCCCATTTACGCGCATTTACCGCTAATTCTAGGCCTAGATAGATCGAAATTAAGCAAAAGACATGGCCCTGTTTCAGTTATAGAGTACCAAAAAATGGGTTATCTACCAGAAGCTTTGGTTAACTTTCTAGCGTTATTGGGTTGGCATTTATCTACAGATGAGGAGTTATTATCCTTAGAAGAATTAATTCAAAAGTTTTCCTTAGAAAGAATTCAAAAAAGCGGCGCTATTTTTAATATAAAAAAGCTTGATTGGTTCAATAGTCAATACTTAAGAAAAATGAATTTAGACGAAGTGGTGGCTAGGGCTAAGGAGTATTTGGAAACTTACTCTAATTTCGGTGAGTTTCTAAAGCAACGCCCGTCTGATTATCTTAAAAAAGTTCTTTCAGTTGAATTACCGAGAATAACTAAATTTAGTGATTTAATAGAAACCTCGGATTTTTTCTTCCAAGAAGAAATAATTTATTCTCAAGAATTATTAATCTGGCACAACGCTACACCTCAAGATACCATAAAAAGTTTGCAGAAGGCCTTAGGGATAATTGAATCAATTCCGGAAAATGAATTTCAACAAGCTAATCTCCAAATAAAATTCTTTACTTATATTAATGATGAACCAACATATCAAAATGACAAAGGTAAATTATTATGGCCTTTGAGGGTAGCGTTATCTGGCAAACAGGCCTCGCCGTCGCCATTTGAAATAGCCGAGGTTTTGGGTAAACAGGAAACCATTAAAAGAATAAAAAAAGCCATAGAATTAATTGAGAAAAATGGTGTAGCCAAAAATTAAATGCTGTAGTCAAAATTAAATTAAATTAATAATATATGAACTGGGAACAATTTGTTAATCAATTCTCGCAATTCTTCTTTAACTTTTTGGAAGAATTAGATAAAATTATTAATCAAATTTTTCAATTGGGTGTTATTGAACATCTAATCGCTTTATTAAAAGCTTTTGGCAGGATTCTGTTAGCTATTTTTGAAGGTATTGTTAAAGTATTAAAATTTCTAGTTGAATAAAACACTATCTATAAGGCCAGCGCTTTGGTCATTTTATTTGTCATTAGTAATTTGTTATTTGTCATTTTATTTGTAATTAGTAATTTGTTATTTGTCATTTGTTATTTGTCATTTTATTTGTCATTTTGTCATTTGTTGTTTGTAATTTTATTTGTCATTGGTAATTTGTAATTAGTAATTTTATTTGTCATTTGTCTTTTGTTGTTTGTAATTAGTAATTTATCTATGTTATTACCCTCTCACTCTAAATCTTTTACTCTCTTAGAGCTTTTAATTGTTATAGGTATTATAGCGGTTTTAGCTACAGTACTCATAGCTGTCTTAAATCCAGCAGACTATAGAAGAAGAAGCAATGATTCCAGAAGATTAACAGATCTTCGTTCCTTAAATGATATGATTGCTTTATATGATATTAACACTCAAGGAGCTTTAGTTTTAGGTCTGCCTAATACTTTATATATTTCTTTACCTTCTGATAATGAAAACTGTTCTGATTTAGATTTACCTGATCTACCTCCAAGCTGGTCTTATCATTGTGCTAATTCTCAAAACTTCAGGAAAATTGATGGTACCGGCTGGCTTCCTATTAACTTTACTCAAGATGAAACCATAAACTTACCTGCCCTGCCTATTGATCCTGTCAATACTGTTCAAGGTGGATATTATTATACCTATGCTGTAGGAGGCAGTTGGGAGTTAACAGCTCAATTAGAATCACCAAGAACAATTAATACTAACGCCAGCCAAGATGGCGGTGATAATAATTTATTGTATGAACTAGGAAATGATTTATTTTTAACTCAGCATCCAAGCTCATTCGAATCCTGTAGACAAATAAAAGATTCTTACGGCAGTGTTCCAAGCGGTATTTTTTATATTAATCCTGACGCT
>MWBJ01000015.1 GCA_002069525.1 Parcubacteria group bacterium ADurb.Bin305
TTAAGCTCCCTAGATTTTTTAGCTTGGTTGTGTCCAATGTGACTAGCGCGTCGGAGTAATTTACCAGTTTTAGTAGTTTTGATTCTTTTTTGTATCAAGTTGCGAGACATAGATTAATATTAGGGTGATTTTATTTTGTTATTTTGTTTATTTTTTTAAAGACATAGTAAAACCTGACGGTGTTTTAGTGAGCGGTTGTATTAGGGTATAGGGGGTTAGAATAGCTGTTAAAAAATCAGTTATTTTTTGTTGGGCTATGTCTTCATGGGCTTTTTCTCGCCCTCTTAATCTCATTTCTATTGTAATTGAATAGCCGCTTTCTAAAAATTCTTGAGCTTTTTTAGCTTTAATTTGAAGATCATGAATACCTTCATTAAACCCCAGTCTAATTATTTTGGCTACGCGTTGTCTTTCTCTTAATTTTTGTTTTTTGTATTTTTTTTCTTGGGCGTATCTGAATTTTTCTAAATCGCCTAATTTATAAATTGGAGGTTTTACTTTAGCTGTTATTAAAACTAAATCCAAATTATGATCTTGGGCTATTTTTTTAGCCTCTGCTAGCGGCACAATTCCTAATTGTTTACCAGCCTCATCAATAAGACGGATTTCGTCGTTGGTATTCAAGTTAGTAATATTTTAATATTTATTAATTTATTTCTGCGATTAATTTTAGGATTAATTTTAGTGGAGATGGCGAGAGTTGAACCCGCATCTAGAAAGCCCATTTTTATATCTCTACGAGCGTAGTTTAATTTTTCAATGACTTTTAAGACAGAAATATTAAACAAACTGTTTCTTAAAAGCTATCCAGAAAATTTTTTTCTGTTAAAACTGGATAATTTTTAACAGATATACCCCAGAATTTTTGAGCTTTGAATTACTGGGGATATTCAAAGCCCTACCTTTACCTAGCTTAGCTTAAGATTTAAGCATAAGCATAGGCATACCTATTTTGGGTATTGGCATTTAATGATTGTTTCGTTGATTAACGAGGTAACGAAACTTCCTCGGCTCGCTTATAAAAATGGTGTCTTTCTATCGAAGCCCGACATCCCCGTTTAGATGTTCGTGTTTTTATTCAGATAGTTTTACTTGTCTGATCTTTTTCTCTATATCTCGTTTCTTGATGGTTTCTCTTTTATCAAATAGGCGTTTTCCTTTAGCTAAGCCGAACTCTAGTTTTATAAGGTTTTTCTTAGATGCTGGTTTAATATACACCTTTAAGGGTATTAAAGTCAACCCCTTTTGAGATAATAGTTGAGTTAAATAATTTATTTCTTTCCTGTTTAGTAGTAATTTTCTGCTTCTGGTGGGCTCAAAAGAAGTGGTAAGATTGGCCGATTGATAGGGGCCTATCGTGGCATTAATTAAGAACACCTCATTTTTAGTGATAGTCACATAAGCTCCAGTTATATTTATTTTACCATTGAGGGCAGCTTTAACTTCGTGTCCCTTTAGCACTATTCCTGCTTCAAAGGTTTCTAAAATTTGATAATTAAAGAAAGCCTTTTTATTTTCTGCTAATATTTTGATTGGCATGTTCGTTAGTTATTAGGGGATGCTTTTATTTTAGCAAAAAATTTGTTAAAATCAAAGAATAGTGGTTAAATAGGTTATTCTAAAGTTTATGAAAAAAGAAATTCAAAAAATTATAGCGGAAGCTTTAAAAATGATGCAGGAAGAAAAAATTTTATCCGCTTTTGATTTTAAGGAAATAAGGGTAGATTTGAATTCACGACTTCAGTTTGGACACTATAGCTCCAATATAGCTTTTGTTTTAAGTAAAAGATTAAATAAATCAGTTGACGAGATAGCTTCTATAATTATTAAAAATATTGAAGGTTTGGACGAAGGCCAATATTTTGAAAAAATAGAAGTAAAAAATGGGTTCCTCAATTTTTTTCTTTCTTCTAAAATTCTTTTTAAAAATTTTAGAAAAATTTTAAAACAAAAAACTAATTACGGGTCTCGTCCAATAAATAACAAGAAAGTTGCTGTTTTTGATTATTCCTCTCCTAATATTGCTAAACCATTTGGTATTGGTCATTTACGTTCTACTATTGTGGGCTATTCCTTGTATACGCTCTATAAATTTTTAGGATGGCATGCTGTTGGTGATAATCATTTGGGTGATTGGGGGACTCAATTTGGTAAATTAATTTATCAATTAAAAACTAAAGTTTTAGTGGATAAAACCCCTAAGGAGCAAAAACAAATTCTTTCTCAAATTACGATTCAAGATTTGGAAAAATTATATATAGATTTTCACAGAGAAGCTGAACAGAACCCTTTATTAGAAGAAGAAGGCAGAAAATGGTTTGCCGCTTTAGAGCAGGGCGACAAAGAGGCGCGGCGATTATGGAAATTTTGTGTGCAAGTATCTATGAAGGAATTTGATAGAATCTATGGTTTATTAGGTGTTAAATTTGATTATGTTCTAAGTGAAAGTTTTTATGAGAACAAACTTAAGAACGTTCTAAAAGAACTTCAGGTTAAAAAATTAGTTACGCCCAGCGAGGGGGCTTTAATTTTTGATTTTTCTCCTCTAAGTTTACCCCCGGCTTTAGTATTAAAATCCGATGGCGCTACTACTTATTTTCTGCGTGATTTAACCGCTTTAAAATATCGTTTAGATCATTTTAAGCCTAAACTTATTGTCTATGAGGTAGGGATGGATCAAAAGTTGTATTTTGAACAATTATTTGAAGCAGCTCAAAGATTAGGTTGGCTAAATGGCGTTAAATTGGTTCATGTGGCTCATGGTTTGGTTCGTTGGCCAGAAGGTAAATTTTCTACTAGAAAAGGTTTAACTATACACTTAGAGGAGGTTTTAGAAGAAGCCCAAAAGAAGGCTTTGACTATAATTAAAGCTTCGGCGACTGGACGAGGGTTTTCTTTAAAACAGCAAAAATTAGTCGCTCAAAAGGTAGGTATTGGGGCTATAAAATATAATTTTTTATCTTACCACTATGCTAGCGATATTATTTTTGACTGGGAGAGGATTTTAAATTTGGACGGTAATTCTGGTCCTTATCTTCAATACACTTTGGCGCGTTGTTTTAGTATTTTAGATAAAGGCGCCAAAATCAAACAAGATAAGCGCTATAGCGTAAATTTATCTAATGATAAATTTTTAATTCATCCCTTAGAATTGACGCTTCTAAGTTTATTTGTTAAATTTGAAGATATTTTAGAAGAGGCTTCTGAACAATTTGCTCCTCATTTGATTTGTAATTTTGCTTTTCAACTCGCTGAAGAATATAATCGCTTTTATCAAGAATTACCAATTTTAAAAGCAGCCACTCCAGAAGCTCAAGGATTTAGGCTACAGTTAACAATGGCGACTAATTATCTTCTACAAATATGTTTTTCTCTCTTAGGTCTCGAGGTGTTAAAAAAAATGTAAAGTTAATATTATGACTTTTGATTTTTCTAAAAACGAACAAGAAATTTTAAATTTTTGGCAAAAAAATAATATTTTTGAGAAATCTATTAAACAGCGCGATGAACATCAGGGCTATGTTTTTTATGATGGACCTCCTTTTGCTACTGGTTTGCCTCATTACGGTCATCTAGTAGCTTCAATCACAAAAGACGTGGTCCCGCGTTATTGGACTATGAAAGGTTATTATATAGAAAGAAAATGGGGATGGGACTGCCATGGTTTACCGATAGAAAATTTAGTGGAGCAAGAACTAAAAATTAAAAGTAAAAAAGACATTGAAGTTTTGGGGGTCAAAGAATTTAATAATCAATGCCGAAGTAAAGTTTTATTTTATGGTGAAGAATGGAAAAAAGTAATTCAAAGAATTGGTCGCTGGGTAGATATGGAACACCCGTATAGCACCATGGATTTAGATTATATGGAAAGTGTCTTGTGGGTGTTCAGACAATTATGGGACAAAGGTTTAATTTATGAAGGTTATAGAAGTTTGCATTATTGTCCTCGGTGCGGCACGGTGTTATCTAATTTTGAAGTAGCTCAAGGGTATCAAGAGGTAGAAGATGAAAGCGTTACAGTGAAATTTCCTTTAAAGAATTTTCCTCAAACTTATTTATTAGCTTGGACTACTACTGCTTGGACTTTACCCGGAAATGTAGCTTTAGCTGTGGGTTATAATATTAAATATGTTAAAGTTAAAATTGGCTCCGAATATTTTATTGTAGCCAAGGATAGACTATCTTCCTTGGAGACAGATGGCCAATTAACCGAAGGCAATTTCGAGATAGTGGAAGAAAAATTAGGGCAGGATTTGATTGGTTTAGAATACGAGCCACCTTTTGATTATTTTTATTTAAAGCCAGATCTTCCTTTTAAGGAAAATGGCTGGAAAGTATATGGGGCTGATTTTGTAGCCAATGAAGAAGGAACCGGGATAGTTCATATTGCTTCGGCTTTTGGAGAAGATGATCTAAAATTAGGTCAAGAAAAACAGTTGCCTTTTATTCAACACGTAGATGAAGAAGGACGATTTATATCAGATGTTAGTGATTGGCCGCACGAAGAGGTTAAACCAAAAGAAAATCCGGGTGTTACCGATAAAAAAATTATTGATTGGTTAAGGCAGCACGGTAAGTTATTCGCTACTAAAAAAATAATTCATAGTTATCCTTTTTGCTGGCGTTGTGATAGTCCTTTATTAAATTATGCCACTTCGTCATGGTTTGTTCGAGTTGAGTCTATTAAAAATGATTTAATTGAGAACAATCAAAAAATCCATTGGGTTCCTGAGCATGTTAAAGAAGGTCGTTTTGGAAAATGGTTGGAAGAAGCTAGAGATTGGACAATTTCTCGTTCTCGTTATTGGGGGGCGCCTATTCCCATATGGCGCTGTCAAAATAAGGATTGTAATCATCAATTAGCGGTAGGGTCTTTGGCGGAACTAGAACAGTTAAGCGGTAAAAAAATTACCGATTTACATAAACCGATGATTGATGAAATAGTAATTCCATGCCCTAAGTGCCAGAGTGAAATGAAAAGAGTGCCGGAAGTGTTTGATTGTTGGTTCGAGTCAGGCTCTATGCCATACGCTCAATTTCATTATCCTTTTGAAAGAAAAGAGTGGTGGGAACAAAATTTTCCAGCTCAGTTTATTAGTGAAGGAATTGATCAAACGCGGGGTTGGTTTTATACTCTGTTAGTTTTATCTGTGGCTTTATTTAACAAGCCGGCTTATTATAATGTTTTAGTTCATGGTATTGTTTTAGCGGAGGATGGTCAGAAAATGAGTAAGAAATTAAAAAATTATCCAGAACCTTTAGATATTGTGGATAAATATGGAGCTGATGCTCTGCGTTTATACTTATTAACCTCACCGATTATGAAAGCAGAAGATTTGCATTTTTCAGAAAAAGGGGTAAATGAGTGCCTGCAGAATATATTATTAACTTTGTATAACGTTTTTGCCTTTTATAAGCTCTACGCTACATCTTCAATACCCCAAATACCTACCCAGTTAACAGTTTTAGACAAATGGATACTTTCGCGTTTACAATCGCTAATTGAAGATGTGGATACTGGTATGAAGGATTATGATTTAGTTAAAGCTGTACGAGCTATAGCTGAGTTTATTGATGATTTGTCTAAATGGTATTTACGACGTTCGCGCGCGCGTTTTAAAGATAGTAACTCTGAACAATCGGTTGCTTTGTTGGGGTATATCTTGTTGGAATTATCTAAAATTAGCGCTCCTTTTATTCCTTTTATTAGTGAATATCTTTATCAAAATTTGAAAAGTGATCAAGATTTTTTGTCGGTGCATTTAGAAGATTTTCCACGTCAAAATAAAGATTATCAGGATAAAGAGTTAGAACACGATATGGCTGAGACTAGAAAGATTGTTTCTTTGATATTGGCTAAACGGATTGACGCGAATATCAAAGTAAGGCAACCTTTATCTGGGGTAAAAATTAAAACGCCTCTTACTTCTCGAGATTATGCTGATGATTTATTGGCCTTGATTAAAGAAGAAGCGAATATTAAAAAAGTTATAGTGGATTCAGGGATAACATCAGAAGTGGAATTAGATACCACTTTAACTCCTGAGTTAATAGCTGAGGGGTGGCAGCGCGAGATTATCAGAAAAATTCAGTCTCAAAGAAAAATTTTAGGATTAATGCCCCAAGATAAAGCTCAGGTTAAGATTATAACCGTCGATTTGAATATTAAAAAACTCGTTGAGCAAAATCTAGACATAATTAAACAAGAAACTAATTCTTCTATGATTACCATAAGTGTTGGATCTGGGGTTAGCGATCATCAGGAGGACGCTGGAATAAAAATAGAAATTCAAAAAATTTAATTTTGTTGGGTTAAAAGTTGAAGAATTTAATATTTTATGATATTCTAAAAATTATCTAATTGGTTGATTCCAAAGTGATTTAAACTTTAATAATTTAGCTAATTTAATTTTCTAAACATATGGCTTTACCTGCACGTCATCACAGTCGTTCGAGGGTGGGGAAACGTCGTTCTCATTTTGCCTTGAAGGCTAATAATTTAATAGCTTGCCCTCATTGTAAACGGCCTATCCCGGCTCACAGGGTGTGTCCTCATTGTGGATATTATAAAGGTCAAGAAGTTATAGATGTTTATAAAGGGCTTTCCAAAAAAGAAAAAAAGCAAAAACAGAAAGAGATAGCTCAAGAGGCTAAATAAATACTTAATTAATATCTAGCGTTTAATTAATTATTGCTTTGTATTTTAATTCTCAATAATATTTATACTTATGGGGTCACGCCATTTATCTCGGTCTATCGTGCTGCAAACTTTATTTGAATGGGATTTTTCCCGTGGAACTAAAGATATCAAGCAGATTTTTGACAGAAACCTTAAGAGTTTAGGTTTAGGTTTAGAAGATACCAGTTACCCTCAATCTCTTTTAGATGGGATTTTGCAACATTGGCAGGAAATCAATGATTTAATTATAGCCGGAGCGCCTCAATGGCCACTGGATCAAATTAATATGATAGATAGAAATATTTTACGGATTGGGGTTTATGAATTAGTTTTTGGCAACAAAAAGGAAGTGCCAGAAAAAGTTGCTATTAACGAAGCTATAGAATTAGCTAAAGCTTTCGGGGGTGATACCTCTCAACGTTTTATTAATGGTGTTTTGGGAACTATTTATAAACAATTAGAAGAATTTCAAAATAAAGATAATTTTACTTCCAATAATCAGAATAAATCATAACGATATTAAGGATAACGGTATGGAACCTTTAATTTCAGAATTAGAACAAAAATTAGGGATTAAATTTAAGAACCCAGATTTATTAAAAGAAGCCTTAACACATCGTTCTTTTCTTAATGAACATAAGGATTGGTTGACCCCACACAATGAAAGGTTGGAATTATTAGGGGATAGCGTGTTATCGTTGGTGGTAACAGTTTTTTTATTGCAGAAATTTCCTGACTATGAGGAAGGAAAATTAACTGCTATGAGGGCCTCTTTAATTAATTCCAATGCTCTTTTAGAGGTGGCTCAAGAACTAGATTTAAAGAAATATCTTTATGTTTCTAAAGGAGAAAGTAAGGGTTTAAATTTACATAGTCGTTCTTATGCTTTATCCGATGCGGTGGAAGCACTTATCGGAGCTATTTATTTAGATCAAGGTTTTGAGGGGGCCCAGAAATTTATTGAACAATATATTTTAACAAAACTAGAATCTAATACCCCTAGCGCTACGTATAAAGATGCTAAAAGCCTTTTTCAAGAGAAGAGTCAAGAAATTTATGGAATTACTCCTGTTTATCGTCTTTTAGAATCGTGGGGGCCTGATCACGCCAAACAATTTCGTTGCGGGGTTTATTTAGCAGATGAATTAGTGGCTAGCGGGGAAGGGCCCTCTAAACAATTAGCAGAAGTAGCTGCTGCCTCCAATGCTTTGATTGCTAAAGGTTGGCAAGAAGAGAGTAGTTTAAATTAAGTACTATTTAATAGTCTGTCTCTTAGGTTTTGAGATTTTTTAGTTTTATATTTTATGTTTCTAAAACGTCTTGTTTTAAAAAATTTTAAATCATTTTATAAAACTACCATTATTGATTTGCCTCACCCTGTAACTGCTATAGTTGGTCCTAACGGATCTGGCAAGTCAAATATTGTAGATGCTATTCGCTGGGCTTTAGGCGAGCAGAGTTTGAAAAATATTCGCGCTGCCAAAAGTAGCGACCTCATTTTTACTAATAAGGAAATTTCAGCTGGTTTTTGTGAAGTAGAATTAATCTTTGATAATAGCAATAAAATTTTTCCAGTAGATTATAGCGAAGTTAGCATCCTAAGAAGACTGGATAAGGATGAAGAAAATAGTTATTTTATTAATAGGCAGGCCTGCCGATTAAAAGATATAATAGAGTTAGTAGCTGCCGCTAAAATTGGTTTAAGGGGTTTTTCAATAATTAGCCAAGGAACGGTTGAAAATATTTTAAGAGTTTCTTCCATAGAGCGCAGGTTGATGCTGGAAGAAAATTTAGGTTTAAAAAATTTAGAGCTTAAAAAAGAAGAGGCTAAAAGAAAATTATCAGCCACTTCTTTTAATTTAGCGAAAGTTAATGTTCAAGTGCAAGAAATTTTACCCCATTTAAGATTTTTACGTCGTCAAATTAAACGTTGGGAGGGAAGGCAGGCCATTCAGTCAGCATTAAAAGAATTAGAGTTGCAATATTTTAGTTATCTTTATTGGCAGATTTTAAAAGAACAAGAGGCAGTTCATAGGGTGGTTAATGATGAACTACCTCTAACTGAAAGACTAAAAAAAGAACTGCAGGAGCTGGAGCTGAGTATTGAGCAAGAAGAAAAACAGTTGGGCTTGTTAAGTAATAATCAAGATAATCAGTTAGACGATCAAATAGCTGCTTTAACGCAAGAAATTCTTAATAATCAAAATGAGAAATATCATATTCTGGAGCGCTTACAAGTTCAAGAAAGAACTAATTCTGCTCAAATTTCTTTCCCTGAGTTGGAAAAAATTTTAGCCAATATTAAAATTCAATTAGAGAAACTGATAGCTGAAAACGATCTTAAAGTTATTCATCAAGGAATTAAAAATATTATTAATACTATAGAGTCTTTGTCTGGTGTTAAACCTCAGCGCAATAAGGCAGAAATTGACTCCTTAAAGCATAATCTTATTTTGATAGAACAAGAAATAGAAAATAAAAAGCACCATTTAAATAATTTGCAGGAAGAGTTAAGCCAACGAACCAAGCAATTTAGAGAAAATTTTCAAAAATTAGAACAAAAAAGAAAGCAAAAAGAAGAATTAATACAACAATTGCATCAGGAGGAAATCTTGAATGAAAAATACAAATTACATTTAGCTGACTTACAAAGGCGAGTAGAAGAAGAGCAATTGAGTTTTGGTGATCTTGAAAATTATTTTAATAACCATCAAGAATTTATTAGCCACTTAGCGCCAGAAGGCGTAGCAGAGATTGAGCGAAAAATTAATCGATTGAAAAAAGATTTATTGGAAGCAGGTGTAGCTGATGAAAGTATTGTCAAAGAGCATGAAGAAGTAGAAGCCAGATATAATTTTTTGGTTACAGAAACAGCCGATTTAGAAAAAGCCAGTGAGGATCTAAAAAATTTAATTAATAAATTAACCAATGAGATAAATTTGACTTTTAATCAGGCTTTAGAGGAAATTAATAAAAGTTTTAATATTTATTTTAGACAAATTTTTGGCGGCGGCTCAGCCAAATTAGTAATTAAAAAAGAATCAAAAAAAATTGAGGACGTCGATAAATTAACGAGTAATACAGTTGATTCTGAAAATCAATTAGAGATGACAGAAGCAGAAAATGAAAGCGGTTGGGGGGTAGAAATAAAAGTAGATATTCCGAAAACTAAACTTAAAAGTTTAGAAATGCTTTCAGGGGGTGAGAAAACTTTAACAGCTTTGGCTTTGATATTTGCCATAGTTGACCAAAGTAATCCGCCGCTCGTTGTCTTAGATGAAATAGACGCAGCTTTGGATGAAGAAAATAGCGCTAGATTTAGTAAAATAGTTGAAGGTTTAAGCAAGATAACTCAATTTATTATTGTGACTCACAATCGTTTATCTATGGAAGCCGCTTCAGTAATTTATGGGGTAACTATTAGTAATAATATTTCTAAATTAGTTTCTATTAAATTGGAAGAAAGCCATCTATAATGCTACCCAATCAATACAGAATGTAAATCTCAAAATGCTAAAGGTATAATTCATGATTTATGATTTGTCAATTAACGACTTACGATGTCGTTAATTTATTTTTCAAGAAGTTTTTGAGACCAGCCCAGAGATTCTTCGCTCTGCCCAGAAGGACCAAAGAAGTAATTTATCATTTTGATGTCGTTTTACCCTATTCAATTCGTTCAGTTGCTTTTTTGAATAATAATTAGTATAATATCCTAGAGGCAGCTGAGAGGGTCGACAGTTGCTCTAGACAGTAGAATAAAGAAATTAAATTTAAGAATTAGAAATATGGCTCAAACTGCAGCAGATCAAGAAATCCTAGAACTTGTGGTAAAAAATATAGTTAACCACCCTGAAGATATCAAAATTGACAGGAAGGTTGACGAAATGGGTGTTCTTCTAATCTTAAAAGTTCATCCTGAAGATATGGGGCAAGTGATTGGCCGCCAAGGCTCGATGTCCAAAGCTTTAAGAACTATTTTAAGAGTTGTTGGCGCTAAAAATCATGCCCGAGTTAATCTCAAGATTGAAGAACCAGCAGGTTCGACTCAAGCAGCTGAAAAAGCCGCTGATAAAATTGTTGAGGATTTGAATTTTTAAACGCCTCAATTTGTTCTTTCTCAGGTATCTTATTGATACAAAACTAAAACTGCGGTATAATCAAAATGCCGCAGTTTTAGTTTATAGGTTTAGGCAGTTAATTGTTGTATTATTATATGATAATTGATATTATAACTATTTTTCCAGAAGCTTTTACTAATTATTTTGATATTTCTATTATTAAAAGAGCCAGAGAAAAAGGATTGGTTGATCTTAGAATTCATAATTTACGCCAGTGGACTAAAGATAGGCATCAGACAGTTGATGATAGTCCTTATGGCGGAGGGGCTGGTCTGATATTTTTAGTCGAGCCGATTTATAGGGCAGTTCGCGATTTAAAAAAGAAGGTGAGAATTAAAAAAGAAGACGAAAAAAATCAAAGGCGAGTTATTTTATTTTCAGTTAAGGGTAAAAAATTTAATCAAGCCAAAGCCGAAAAATTAAAAAATTATAAACATTTAATATTAATTTGTCCGCGTTATGAAGGGGTTGACGAGAGGGTGGCTAAATACCTAGCTGATGAAGAAATTTCTATTGGTGACTACATCTTAACTGGCGGAGAATTGCCAGCGATGGTAGTGGTGGATGCGGTCTGTCGGCTTATTGGCGGCGTAATTAAAAAAGAATCGCTAAAAGAGGAATCTTTTTATTTAGATTCAACTTCTAGGATTGGTTCTACGATTAGCCGTAATTATGAATATCCTCAGTATAGCCGGCCAGAAATTTTTTATCCTAATTCAAAACAACATAAAGTTGCTTGGCGGGTACCCAAAGTGTTATTATCAGGCAATCATCGTGTCATTGCCGAATGGCGAAAAAAACATATTAAAAAATCATCATCTTGGAAATGAGGCCGGTGTTGACTCAAGTCAGAATTGAGAACTTTCGCAGGTAAGTTAAACTGATTAACAGGAAAATTTTGTCATTGGTAATTTGTTATTTGTCATTTTATTTGTCATTTGTCATTAGTAATTTGTCATTTTATTTGTCATTTGTCATTTGTCATTTGTAATTTTATTTGTCATTAGTAAT
>MWBJ01000016.1 GCA_002069525.1 Parcubacteria group bacterium ADurb.Bin305
ATTGATTCTTTGTCCATAGCACCACCTTGTTTGTAATAACCGCTTTCCATATTAGCAGTTAATTCAAAAGTCACATCAGAAGTATCAGGTAGATAAAGGTAATATCTGGAAGCGCCTGAAGTAGCAGGATTAGGATCAACAGGCAAAGCAGCTAATGGAGATTTGGTAGACATATTGTTAAAATTAATAGGAATCCAGCCATTACCATCTGTAGTTCTATCGGGTTTAGTAGTCGCAGTTCTACCCATACAAGCACCTACTCCGCCACTAATATGAGAATACACTCTAGTGCTATCACCCATCAAAGTGTCAGCTGAAGGCATATCAACAATAAATAAAGAAATGGCGGAACGAAGAGCATCCAAATCAGATAATCTTTGGGTATCTCTAGCTCTTCTTAATAATTCAGCTGGGTTAATAACAGCAATTAATACGGTAGCTAAAATAGCTAAAATACCAATTACAATTAATAATTCCAATAAGGTAAAACCCTTTTTCATATAAAATTAATTAAGACAAAGATTAGATCGACCTAAGTAATGATTTAATGATTTAATTTTAACATAACCCAAAATCTTGTCAAGAAAAATTATTAAATTTTATAAAGATAAGGCAATGCGCGGGCGACCGGATTTGAACCGGCGACCTCCGCAGTGACAGTGCGGCGTTCTAACCAAGCTGAACTACACCCGCAAATTTCAAAAATTTCTATAATCATTAATTCTTTAAATGCTTATCAAAACTTTTTATTCTCAAAACAATGTTATTTTACCCTCTCCACCTACTAAGTGGCTGGGGAGGGAATCGAACCCACGCCTAAGCTTTATGAGGGCCTCGCTCTACCACTGAGCTACCCAGCCATAATAACTTTCAACCTTTTGACTATGAATAAAACAAAAAAGCGTTTTTTTAAGGCTTTTCTATTAATAATTTAATCGCGTTTTAAAACTGCTAATTGGGCAGAGTAAATATTGTTGCGGGGGTCGGACTTGCACCGACAATCTTAAGGTTATGGGCCTTACGGGATACTCTTTCCCCACCCCGCTATAATTCCTCCACCAACTAACTAAATTAAGTTAGGGGTGGAGGAAAATCAAATACCTTAAAGAACAAACATTAAGGCATTATTGTCGTAGTTGGTTCTTCCATGACAGGAGCAGTAACTTCTGGAGCTGTTTCGGGCGGGAATAATTCAGAATCATAAGGTGATTCTATCGTGGTCGGAACGGTTTCAACTGGGGTAGCTGGCTTTTTAGAAGAAGCTAAAACTATAATCAAAAGAAGAATAATAATAGCTATTATTATATAAACTAAATTCTTATTCATGGCAATTAATCTAAATTAAAATTATATTGTTAAACCCTCATAAAAATGGGTTATCGACCTTCAAAGTTACGATATAGTAATATTATATACTAAACTGTTAAAAAGTCAACCAATTGTACTGGAATGATGTTTTCTAATACCCTACGGAAGGTAAAATAACTTAGAACTGATTTTGGACATTTTCAACTAGTTTTTTCTCTAATTATACCAGATTTGGTATTCTATAGGTATTACTTAGGCATCTGATTTTCAGCGCCAATTCCTTATTTAGAGCTTCAAATATAATTATAGCAAAAAATCTTTTTAGTAAATCCTAGTAAAAGTTAATGAGTCGGCACGTCAAAGGGTATCCTCCAAGCTTTAATGGCTACCACCCAATCCAATAAGAGATTACGCTGTTTTAAATAATAAAAATCATAGGTTAATTTTTCGCGCGCCTCTTCCATTGAAGCGGTATGAGGAAAATTAATTTGAGCCCAACCAATGACACCGGGCTTTATTAGCAATCTCTTCTCGTACAATGGAATGGCGGCTTTGAATATCGCTACCAATGACTTTTCTTCTGGCCTTGGTCCTACAAAAGACATAGTGCCATTAATTATATTTAAAACTTGAGGCACCTCATCTAAATGAGTTTTTCTTAAAAAAGCGCCAAATTTAGTAATTCGTTCATCGTTTTCCAAGGTCCAACTAGGCCCAACCAGTGAAGCATTAAGCACCATTGTTCGAAATTTATAAATTTTAAACTCCTTCCCTCCCTTGCCTACTCTAGTAGATTGAAATAAAATAGGTTTTCCGGAATCAATTAAGATTAAAATACTCGCTATTAGCCAAATCGGCATAGAGATAATCAATAAAAGTAAGCCAAAAAAAAGATCATTAGTGCGTTTTACCGCTTCATAAAAACGTTTATTTCTGGAAAAAACATACTCTTGAAACCACTCTTCGGTAATATAAGACAATGCTACTCTGCCTGTAATCGCTTCATAAAAATTATCAAAAGATTCAAGAGACCATAAGTTAACTGCCAAATCATCTTTGTCTTTTATTAACGTCAAAAAATTTTTATCAGCGACTAAAACCAATAATCCCTTTGGCTGGTGATCTTGTAATTTTTTAATAAACTTATCAATATTGGCGCCTGATAAATTTTTAACCACTCTATAACCATACTGAGGATGATTTTGAAGATATTCCTCTAAAAATTCAGCTTCAGGAGCTTGAGAAATTAAAATGATTTTTAAAGACCAATGACTCAAAATAATATTATAAAAAATTCTCCAAATTATTAAGAAACCCAAGGATACTACAATAAGCAAGCTTAAGAATGGATAAGAAATTTCTTGAGGAAGCATCACAAGTAGAATAAAACACAACCCTAAACAACCGCCTAAAAATAATTTTAATAGTAATTTAAAAAAATTCTTATGATTAGCCAAATAAGGTAAATCGTAAAGATGACTGATAAAAAATAAAAGCAGCCAGAAAGCGGAAACCAAACTAAAATAAACGCCAGAATAATAAATTTGCCGAATAGTTAAATAATCTTCCCGCAAAAAAGAGAATAAAAACATACCCACGATAAAAGCCAGCGACAACATTACTACATCGCCTAAAAAAAGAACAGCTTTTCTATTTTGTAAGTTGATATTCGAATTAATAATTTTTAATCTTTGTCTTAATTAATTTATTAATTTTTGCCTAATTATATATTAATCTTACTAATATAGTTGTTGCTTTCCTATCTTAAGGCAAAAAGTGAAGCGAACTAGTAATAACTAAACCCAATTTATCCAATGACTGTAATTATCGCCCCAATACTAAATAGCTAAAACAACATAAACTAATTCATAAATTTTTAGAATTTAATCTCCCCTACTATTTCTTCTAAAATCTGTTCCAGTTTTCTAGCGATTATTTTTTGATCATAATGATTGAGTGCATAAGTTTGACCGTTAAAACCCAGTTTATCTTTCAGGACAGCGTCTCTATACAGTTTCATAATAATTTCATATAAAGCCCAAGGGTCATCAGGGGGTACCACTAAGCCTGCCCCGGCTTCTAAAATTATCTCACTCGCTGCCCCTTCTAAGTTAATAATAATAGGTTTAGCTCCGGCCAAATAATCAAATATCTTAGAAGGGATATTTTTGGTAAAAGTAACGTCATTTTTATAAGTAACTAAACACACATCTGCTTTTTTAATAAAAATAGGAATTTCTTGACGCGGTCTAAATCCGGTAAGAACTACATTTTTTAACTCCATCAACTCAATCATATTTTTCACTTCCGGCAACTTAGGCCCTGTCCCCATTATCAGAAACACAATATCCTTATTTTCTTTAGCTAAATTAGCTGTTCTGACAATCAATTCTACATTCTGAGCAAAACCCACCAATCCACTATATAATACCACAAATTTATTTTTTAATTGATATTTTTCTTCTATTATCTTCTCAGCCATAACAGAGTTATTAGCAAATAAATCTAAGTCTACGCCGTTAGGAATAAAATAAATTTTATCAGAACTAACACCATAAGAACAAATTAATTCTTCTTTTAAAGCCGGAGAATTAATCAGAATAACCCTAGCGTAATCATATACACTTTGGGCTTTTCTTTTAGAAATACTATATAAAAACCGATGAAAGATATTGGAAGATTTAAGATAACCTGTTGATTGAGCCGCTTCCGGCCATAAATCCCTCAAATCAATTATTAAGGGCTTTTTAAATCTTCGACTAATGATTTTGCCTACCAAACCAACTGTCAGGGGAGGCATCGAAGCAATGATAATATCGTTATTTTTTTCGGATAAACTATTAAAAAAACTGGAAAATGCAAAAGATAAATAATTCATTATTCGCGGCAAAAATCCTTTGGCAGAAGAAACATAAGTCCAACTCCGAATAATTTTTACCCCTTTATTTTGTTCTACCAATCGCCACTGGTTTTTATAACCATCAAAAATCTTACCCAAGGGGTGGTTGGGAAAAGAAGTTAAAACTGTAATTTTATGTCCTCTGTCGCGCAAACATTTAACAAATCCTGCCCAGCGATTGGCCGGCGCGTTAGATTCAGGTGGAAAATATTGAGTATAAAGCAAAATCTTCATAAATAATATTTAAGTTTTAATCGGTTGTATTTTAAATAAAAATGGATTAGCCTGAGCCGGCAAAAAGAAACCAGAAAATCTAATAGTTTTAGCCGAAACTTTTACGCCATAACTTGGCGACACTTCATCATCTATAATAGCACAATCTAAACAAAAAGGCGCCGTTAAAACCAGCTTATTTTTCTTACCTAATAAAATAAGATCCCGGAACTTACTATCTTCACTCTGTTCTCTCAGCCATAATTTTATTTCTGGAGCCAAATGAAAATTCCATTCTAAACAATGTTTCCCTTCGCCTTCAAAACTATCTGCTATTATTAAATTTTTAGTTGTTTTATCGAAACTAAATTTCCGTTGATGAACTATAGGCGGACTAAGTCTTTGGTAACCGTTATGGCTAAGGGTTATAATTGCCTCTTTATCATTTTCGCTGATCTCTATCACCTTCAATTGAGCTTTTTGTTCAATAAAAAATGGATCTTTCCAAAACATATCTTGTTCCGCACCATCTATCATAACAGTATTATGGGCGCGGGTAGAACGAAATCTATTTCTATCTTGATAATTAGAAGTATAACAATAAGTCCCGGAATCAATAATAAAATCCTCACCTTGATAATTTAATTCAAAACTTAAAAGATCATTGTGGGTATGACTGCCTCCTTTGCCGTAACAAGCTTTATTTCTGCCAGTAATAAGATAGAAATCTTTATCTTTAATAAGATAAAACCCTGCTTGCGGAAAAGAGGTAATCAAGGCAGAGGTATTTTTTTTGTTATTGTTCTCGCTTTCAAGAACATAAATAGATAATTTTAATAAAGCAAAATGGTTTCTTTTTTCCCAATTATAATAATTTTCCCAAACTAAATGAAGTCGAGAATCTTCACTATCCCCTATTTGGGGCGCTAGATCATTGGGTTTAGTATAACTTGAAGTAAAATTAACCATTTGCTTCAGTTTTTGCCAAAATTCTATTCCTAAATCAACGCCATTTAATTTTAACAGCCACGAGCTCCATAAAAATAATTCTGTGACACATCTATGATAAGTTATAGCTAATTCATAATCTACTCCATCTTGATAAACCTGATCTTGCATTTCCTGCTTTATGGCTTTAACGGCAAAATTAAGCCACTTTTGACCCTGTTTTGTTTTCTGGAACACTAAACCTAAATAAACTAAACCAACAATATCTGATAAATAATGATTAGATTTAACCGGGGCATATTCTAAATTATTAAAAATAAATACTCCGTGCTCTAAAAGCGAGGTATAGAATGAATTTAAAAAATTAGGTGTTAATTTAGATAGCACCGACTCTTCGTCTTCGTTTTGGGAATAAAGAGAAGTTAATTTATTTTTAATAATTTCATAAGAAAAAACCCAATTGGTTGCTCTAATCGCCGCCTCCATAGCTAATATCCAATTAGGACCATAATAAACAGGATTTTTCTCAAGCCAATCCCCAATTAAACTCTGCCATTTTAATAAATATTTTTTATCTTCAGTTTTATAATAGGCCAGAGCTAAAGGAATTAAATAATTAAATCTTGATAATTCCCAAACATTTCTAATGTCCCGACCTGTATTTTTAGTATAATCTCTAGCAATAGCCTCTCGTAAATCCAAATAAAACAGTTTAGGCCAACTATAGCCGCTCTTTAGGTCTTCACGCCAATCTATATGTTTTAAATTTTTCGGCAAAATTCCTAAAAAACCAAACTCATTATTTAAAATTTTATCAGCCACAGAAATAATGAAATTTTGATTAGCCGCTTCTTCCAAAAATTTCTCATTATCGGTAAAAAACCGATAATTATAATTTTTTAACCCCTCCTCAACTGCTATTTTAGGAACTCTTAATAAACCTAATTTTAGCTTTAACCTTAAAGTTTGGCCTTTTAAATAATTTTTAATATAAAAAATGGCTTCTTTTGGATGAAGTATAGCTTTTTTAACCCGAGTAGAAGTAAGCGAGAGCATAGAAAATTAAATATCAAATTTTTAATCGCTAAGGCCTAAGGCAAAGCCTAAGGCTTAATACCCCAGTAAACTATTCAATACAAAAGAAATTTTATTGATAATTAAACATTAAAATTTTCTCCTTTTGTCTTTATAGTATTCTTAAAATAATTGTCAGGCTAAGAATGGTGTATACTCCTGCCATCAAATCATCTAAAATAATCCCCCATCCTCCCTCAAGTTTTTCAATTCTTTTAATAGGAAATGGTTCTAAACTGTCAAAACAAATATAGATAGCAATAATTAACAGAAATAAAGGAATAAATCGGTTAAACACATAAACTGGTTCATAAAGATTAAAGAATAAAGCAGAAAATATAATTCCTCCAACCTCGTCTATCACTATCGCTTGAGGATCTTTTCCTTTATTTAAAATCTTTTCAGTTTTAGTGGCAGCAGGAATACCAATTAAAGTAATAACTATTAAAACTAAAAACTTAAATAATAAAGACCAAGAATTAATTAATAAAGATAAGACGCCTCCTAAAATAACCCCCCAAGCAGCAGGCACATAAGGAATAAATGAACTTACTCCAAAACCAGTGCTGATAAATTTAGCCCAGAAATTACTATCGTAAAACCAATGTTTTGGCATTAACAAAAATATTTTTAATTTATTTTATCAAAAAGAGAATACCTAAACCAATTAAGACAGCGCCTATAATCTTATACAACGTAAATTGCTCATGAAAGACCATAACCGATGCTATCATAACTAAAGTATAAATAATCCCCATAGTTAAAGGATAGATTGTAGATAAATTTTGTTTAGACAATAAAAACATCCATGTTAAGAAACTGACACAATAACAAAAAATTCCTACAATAAATTGCCAATGAGAAACCCAAAAACTCCAACTAAGTAATGACCCAAGGAGGGCTACTATCCCTTCTAATTGAGTTTGCGCCAATCCGCTCTTCATCAACACTAACCCAGTAACGGATAAAATGATGTATAAGATAGTGTAGAAAATGATCATATAAATCAAATTATATTTTGCTTCTAATAATCTTTACAATTTTACAGCATATATTGTCATTATATCAAATAAGTTAAGATAAACAAGAATTTTTCCAAATGTTGTCTTAGCTATCCAGTTTAATAAATTCTTTAAAAATACAGGAGAATAAGGCATTATTTTATGACATAAATATTTTAAAGAATAATAATTTCCAACCCTTGAAATTCTTAGCACTTGAAAACCGTTATTCTCCAGTAATTTTTTTATAGTTTTCCGAACATTAAAAATAACCTGACTAGCACAGTAAGCGAAAATAAAATAATAATAAATTAAAATAGCATTTCTATTACTTGATTTTGGTTGTTTTAAATCTAACAAATCATCACGCATGTTCTTTGGTATTACTTCAATTTTTATTATTTATAAGGTTTAGATACGTTATTAAAATGCGTTTTACATTTTGTTCCCAAGTATACTTATTGATCACCTCTTCCCGGGCATTACGACCTAATTCTTCTCGCAACCTTTCGTTTTTCACTAATTCAATTATACCATTCGCTAGATCGTTTACATCACCCGGCTTTACTAACCAAGCAGTTTTTTTATGCTCTAAAATCTCTCCTATTTGATCTAAATCAGAAGCCACAATTCCTTTACCCATAGCCATATATTCAAACAGTTTGGTGGGCGAACCGAAAAATTCTGTACCATCTGAATTAGGAACATGCGGAGAAACCAAAATATCACAAGCTGATAAATATTTGGCGATTTCTTTATAAGGGACTAGGCCGGTAAAAGTAACATAATTTTCTACCTTGTCTTCTTTTATAATTCTTTCACATAATGGACGTTCAACACCATCGCCAATAAAAAGAAAATGAATTTGGAATTTGGAATTTGGAATTTGGAGTTGTTGAATTGTTGGTTTTACTGCTTTAGCCAAAACCGGTATTCCGTGCCAAACACCAAAGGTAGAAACCGCACCAATAATTATTTTATTTTCTAAACTTAATTTTTTTCTGATTTCTAAACTATCTATTTGGGGATTAAATTCCTCTGGGTCAACACCGTTATAATTAACTAAAATTTTCTCTTTTGTAATGCCCCTTTTTATTAATTCGTCTTTTAAGGACTTTGAAACTACCACTATTAAGTCTGCTTTTCTTAAGGAAAAATTCTCCATAAATTGGCATAATCTTTGAAAAATCAATAACCCTCCCCATTTTTTTCTGACCCAAGGTTCGGAACCATTGTATTCTAAAATCAAAGGAATACCGCTTAATTGACTTAAAACAGCACCACAAACATTAAAAATTGAGTGTCTTTGATAAATAAACAAAGGAGGCCTGTCCTGAGCTTGTCGAAGGGGCCTGCCCTGAGCTTGTCGAAGGGGCCTGCCCTGAGCTTGTCGAAGGGTTTTTTGAATAATCTTAAAAGCCCGAAAAATAAAGCGCCAATTATAATAAATCTCTGGGATTTCTGGTAAATTAAATTTCAAACAATAAGGAATAATTTTTTTCGGAAAATCTATTTTAGAAACTTCTATGTCTCCAGAACCGAGATAAAAAACTTTATATCCCAAATTATAAAATCCCTTCACTATGCCTCTAAAATGAGTAAAAGAACCACCCTGTTGCTGGCCGCGAAAATTATCAGTTCGAAGATAAATAATTTTCTCTTTTAGGTCTGGGCTATTCGACAGTTGACGGAAAAGCAACCTCTTCTTGGGTAAAAGATTAAAAATAAATAAGGTAATCCACGAAAAAATAATTAAAAATAAATCAAAAATTATTTCTACCATAAACAAAGGGGTCTCAATAAAAACAAATCCCAAACAAGAAAAATCTTTCTTTTTGCCTTGATTATCTATAAAATATTTTTTATTGGCTTTTAAAAACAAAAAAAACAACTGAATTGGATACTGTAAAGTTTTATCATTTAAATTGTCATAACCGCAAATAATAGTTTCATATTTTATTTTTCTTAATTTTTTAATTTGTTTTACAAATTCTTTAATATCAAAAATATCCCAGTTTTTTATTTCTTCTGTTTTAAAAAATTTATCTTTATCTAATCCTTTAATTATTAAAAGATTTTTCATTATTTTTCTGCTTCAATAATTAAATACCAACCAAAACCATTATTAGCCAAAAATTCAAAAAAGTTTTTAACTGGCGTAAGGTTTAAAATTTTTCCTAATTTTCTTCCAGAAGAAGTTGGTAAGCCAGCATGCCGAGTAATAATTTTAACTTTTCTAAATTGGGAAAATAATTTTTTAGCTTGTCTTTTGGTGAAAAGTTTAACTAAAGGTTTAGTTTCATCGCCTCCTTTTTCAATAGATGACACCCTATCCTTTAAAGACATTCTTAGAAATTTTCCTTTTAAGATAAAATCATATAAAAATACAAAAAGCCAGAAAGACAGAGAATTTTTATGATATAAAGAAATCACAGCTTTTCCTTGAGTTTTTAGGACTCTATAAATCTCGTCTATAGCTTTTTGGGTATCTGGAGTATGGTGTAATACCCCAAACGAATAAACTACATCAAAAGTATTATCTTTAAATGGAAGATCTTCAGCATCAGCCACTAATAAATCTGATTTATAGCCGTGTAGTTCTAAATTTTTTTGAGTTAATTCTATGGATTTAGGGGTAATATCAATTCCTGTTAAACTTGCTCCGGCTTTAGCTAATTCTAAATGGTCAATTCCATCTCCTACTCCTACTTCCAACACTTTTTTATTTTTATATTGATTAAATTTAAAAGTGGACTTGAACCAAGAAAATTCTATTTTATAGCGAAAATCTGCTATTTCATCAAAAAATTCTTTAGTTCCCTCGGGATATTTAGTAAGATGAGCTCCAATGGGATGCTTTGTCCATTGTTCTATGCTCTTTTGTTTATATATATTAGAATCGCTAATCATAATTTTTATCCTCTTTTACAATTCAAATTTTATTATATTTTATATTTTTATAAAATTTTACTATATTTTCATAAAACCAACTACTACAATATAAATGATAGTTATATTTCAACCACCTTTCATCGGACTTATAATTTAATAAAACTTTATCTACTATCTCGGGTTCTTTCAATAAAGTTTTCATATCATAATCTAAACACCTA
>MWBJ01000017.1 GCA_002069525.1 Parcubacteria group bacterium ADurb.Bin305
TTAAAGAATTATCTAAGCAACATCATCATTGGAGTCTTATGCTATTATCTTATTATCAATCTGATAAAAAGTCAACGTATCAGTTCGTAACCTAATGGAAAATCCAAAGGGGTTAATAATACATTTTAATGGAGGGATATTGTTTAAGGTATAGCGAGGTCTTTTAGTATTGTAGAAGAGTAACTAGTCTATAAGTTTTTGGTTAAGTTTTTAAATCATAGAATAAATTCATATGATAATCAGGGAATTCTTTTTATAAAGTTCTATTGAATTTCTCTATCTTGGTATTTAACTGAGGATATCTCGGATAATTCCAGCATTGAGTAGTTTATTTCTTGGTTGGATGATTTCTAAAGCATTTTTCTTTCTGGGTAAAATATAACGATCAGAGCATCTTTACCTTGTGATCTAAAGAATGTCTAATACTACCTTCAGTAATTTAGGCAAGTAGGGGGATAGATTTAGTTTAGTAATTATCCGAGAGAAAGTTAGTGATTGTTGTTGCGTCAATTAGTTTTTTGTGATAGTATATTTATCGAAGTAAGCCTTAGTCTTTAAGGGACTCTAGAGGTTTATAGGATAAAACCATTTTCAAATCAATCTATAAATTTATAATTACTAATATAATTACTAATATGGAAATAATTAAACCTGAACAAATTAAACCCGGCATGTATATAAAAGTTTATCAAAAAATTAAGGATAAAGATAAAGAAAGAAAGCAAAGGATCGAGGGTTTAGTGATAGCCAGAAAACATGGGAATGAAGCCGGTGCCACTTTTACTGTTCGCAGAATTATTAAAGGGGTGGGGGTAGAATGGACATTACCTGTATTTTCTCCTACTTTAGAGAAAGTAGAATTAATTAAAAGTACTCGTCCTAGAAGGGCTAAACTTTATTATATTCGAAGAAAATCCCAGAAACAGATTCGTAAGAGTTTGCGTAAAGTCGAGCAGCCAAAAGCGGAAATCCAAGTTTCTTCAGAAGCTCAGGTAACCGAAGCAAAATGACCGATTATTAAGTGTTTGGATTGATTAAAATTGGCAGCGCGGGTGCTGTAATCGGTAGCCAGGCTAGCTTGAGGTGCTAGTGCCTGTAAAGGCGTGGAGGTTCGAATCCTCTCCCGCGCACCCATTAGATTATTGGAGGTTTTATTTTTAGGAGGGCGCCTGTAAACAAGACGCTTTCTATTTTAGTGCTATGGGTTTTACCCGCAGATTTTGAACGATTGACGAAATATTTTTTACTTTCGTTTAATTTAATTAATATTAAAGGAAGATTCAAAACAAAATATTTAAGAATGGCAGAAAGATGACAAAATACAGTCTTTGATATATAATAAAAGAAATATATAAAGATTATTTATTTTTTAGAGACGGCCTATCTTTATGATTTTATGATTTTTTGACCGTACTATAATAGATAATTAATAGATAATTTATGAGAGAAAAAAGGTTTTGTTAATGAATTGATAAAAATAAAAAAATGGAAGACTGTTTTTCTACCGGAGTCCTACAATTTTTACGTAATTTTATTGATTATTGTGGCTTTCTTAAAGCGTGGCCCAGAATAGCTCGGATATTATATTTCTCGGTGGCGTGGAATTTTTTGCTGGCAGGTGTCTGATAAATAATTATTTAGCCAGTTATCAAAAGAAGGCTGGCAGGAATTTCCGATCTCTTAATTTTCATCTTGTTCTTTTTATATATATGTTGGGCAATTAATTCAAATCATTGCAAAAATTTTATCGATGGCTTATAATATCTTGTAATATAATTAATTTAATGAATTTCTTAAAATAATTATTACCATCCATGATTTGTGCTAATGAATACACAATGACAATTAAGGCAGTTAAGAAATCATTACCAGCAGTAGTGGGAGTTTTGATTTCTAAACATTTATCCCAATTAGAAGAAGAATTGGGTAAAAATTTTATTAAAGAAATTTCTTTTTATAATTATTTAGAAAAAGCCGGATTAATTGATGAGAAGGGTATGGTTAAAGTAAGTGGTTGTTCAGGATTTTTGGTCGCGCGGGATGGTTATATTTTAACTAATCGCCATGTAGTAGAAGACGAAGAAAGCACCTATACAGTTATTTGGCAAGATCAAGCCTTTTCTTGTCAAATTTTAGCTCGGGATAAAATAACAGATATTGCTGTATTAAAAATTGAGGGCGAGAATTTTCCTTATTTACCCCTAGGGGATTCAAATAAATTGGTTTTAGGCCAGACAGTGGTGGCCATTGGTAATGCTTTAGGAGAATTTCAAAATAGTGTTTCTCGGGGCATTATTTCTGGCTTGTCGCGTCGGCTTAATACTAATCCAGAAGATGGAGGTCAAGAATTTTTTGGATTAATTCAGACAGACGCCGCTATTAATCCCGGTAATTCAGGGGGTCCTTTAATCGATTTGTATGGTAAAGCCATTGGGATTAATACTGCTGTGGTTTTAGGTGTGGAAAATATAAGTTTTGCTATTCCCATTAATCAAGCTAAGAAAATTTTATTTGATGTGCGACAGTACGGTCGTATTTGTCGGCCATCTTTAGGTATTAGATACCAGATAATTAATGAAAAAATTCAGAAAGAGCATCATTTGCCTTTTTCTTATGGCATTTTTATTATCTATGGTAATTTTCCCACTCAACGTGGAATAATTGCAGGTAGTCCTGCAGATCAAGCTGGATTGAAAGAAGGTGATATAATTTTAGAGATTGATAATCAAAAAATTACTCCTGAGACTAATTTAGTTCAATTGTTAGATCATTACCGTCTTGGGGATAAAATCCGTATTAAATATTGGCGACAAGGTGCAGAAAAGGAGACGTGGTTGGAATTAAAGGAAGGAGGTTAGGGGAATAAAATTGTTAAGGTTTTAATGGGTTTGGGGTGGTTGTGATAAGTTATTCTCGTTTTTAAAAATTTTTCAAGAGAGGAAGCGAGGCGACAATTTCCCACGAAGGTGGGAACGCAATTTCTAATAATTTTAATAATTAAAATCTATATAATATGGAAAACAACATACAAAAATTAACAGCGGGTAATTTTACAAAATTAGCTTTAATAATTATTTTAATAGTGTCTAGCTTTGTGCCGGTAACTATGTTTTTGACTTGGGTGGTAGTTATGTGGTTGACTATTGTACCGGCGTTAAAATTGACGGATAAAACCATAAAATGGTTTTTTATTGTTTCATATTTACTCTGTGAATTAATAATTTGGATACCCGGTATTATTCAATTGATAAAAGGGTCAATGGAATTAGAGGGACTGGTGTTTTATTTTTTGGCCTTGGTAAATTTAGTTATACTGGCGCTGATTAGGGGAATTGTTGCTTTAGGCAGTGACAAGACTAAAAATTTATTTTTTATTTTTTTGTCGATATTGTTAGCCTTTATTGTTATTTTTCTTATTTTGCAGTCTATTTTATTATAAAATTGGTACGGTTATTGAGTCATTATTTTTTATTCACCAAAGTTGTTTATTTTAAATCTAAGACGATGGTAATCTCTAAACCCTTAATTGGGTAATAATTAGTATCGTAAGTTGTCAATAGGGTTTATATTCTCTTGTTAGGTAGGAATTTATATCCTTTGGGTATATTAGCTTCGGCTGGCTTTTTCGCTAAACTCTTGAAAATTTGTTAATAAAGATGGCCATTTTTTTAAGGTGGTGTCTTGATTTAAAATTCTTAAAGCATCGCTGTGTACTGTTTCAATCATTTCTTTGTTAAGTAAAGAATTCATTACTAAATCTGGTATTCCAGATTGTTTGGTGCCCAAAAATTCTCCCGGCCCTCTTAAAGAAAGGTCAAATTCTGCTAATTTAAAACCATCGTTATATTTTTCTAATAATTTCAAGCGTCGAAGAGCATTTTTACTATTTAATTCAGTAAAGACAAAACAGTATGATTGATAGGAAGATCTGCCTACTCGACCCCGGAATTGATGAAGTTGAGCTAAACCAAAGTGTTCTGCTCCTTCTATCATCATAATAGTGGCATTAGGAATATCAACACCTACTTCTACTACTGAAGTAGAAACTAAAATATCTATGGCCCCTTGACTAAAGGCTTCCATAATTGCTGTTTTTTCTGGGGATTTCATTTTGCCATGAAGCATAGCTACTTTTAAGTCAGGGAAAATTTGTTCTGCTAATTTTTCATATTCTTTTTTAACAGCTTTGACTTCGTAATTTAATTGTTCTGCTAAGGTTAATAAATTAGTTGGCTGATTGTAGGCATTTATTTCTGTGATTTCTATTCTAGGGCAAATAACAAAACATTGACGGCCTTTATTAATTTCTGAACGAATAAATTGATAAATTTTTTCTCTTGTCTGGGGTAAAACCACTTTGGTGGTAATTTTTTTTCTACCTTGAGGCATTTCTTTTATTATAGATAAATCTAAATCACCATAAAAAGCTAACGCCAAAGTGCGAGGAATAGGTGTAGCTGTCATGGATAAGAGGTGGGGTATTTCTTCTTTAATGTGCAAGCTTTTAGATAATAAAGCCTTTCGTTGTTCAACCCCAAAGCGGTGTTGTTCGTCCACGATAACTAATCCTAAGCGATTAAATTGAATTTGTTTTTGAATTAAAGCATGGGTGCCGATTATTATTATTGGTAAAGAGGAAGCGGTTATTTTAGTTAAAACTTTTTTGCTTATATTTCCTTCTAGACCATCGTCATAAATTAAGCTATTGCTCGAGGTTAGCAAGACAATGCGGCAATGAAAGTTTTGTAAAAATTTTTTAAAATTTTCATAATGCTGTTTAGCTAAAATTTCTGTAGGGGCCATTACTGCTACTTGGTATTTTGATTTATAAACCAATAGACTGGCTCCGATGGCTACAATGGTTTTTCCAGAACCAACTTCGCCTTCTAGTAATCTATTCATAGGTTTTTGACTCATATCTTGTGCTGTTTCCCAGAGTGCCCTTTTTTGGTCTTGGGTTAGTTGGAAAGGTAAAGATTTGACGAATTCTTGAAGCAAGGGGATGTTTAGTTCCACCAAAGGCGCTTTAGCTAAGCTCATTTTTTTCTTCATTTTTAATAAATATAATTGTGACAATAGTAATGATTCATAAATAAATCTTTGTTTAGCTTGTTGTGCCATTTCTAAAGATTGGGGAAAATGAATTTGAGTCAAGGCTATGCGTAGAGGTAAAAGCGAGTTTTTTTGAAGAAGAAAATTAGGCAAAGTTTCGTTTAAGTTTGAAACATTCTTTAAGGCAAACTGAATAAAATAACGCAAAGTTCTGGAAGTTAAACCTTTAGTTTCTGGGTAAATGGGAACTAAACGGCCGGTATGTTTTAAATCTTTAAAAAAATTTTTTTCAAGTTTTTGTTGGCTGATAATTTCATATGTTGGTGAAGAAAGTAATAATTGTTTCCCCTTTTGTTTAACTAATCCAGACAAAGAGACAGTGGTGCCTACTGGTAAAGTTTTTAAAAGAAAACTTTGATTAAACCAAATAACATTAATAATTCCGGTATCGTCAGCTACCTTGGCTTCCACGATAAACATTTTTTTGTGCCAGCTTCGGCGAAGATTAATTTTAGTAATCGTTCCCACTATAGAAACTTTTTCATTAACTGTCAGTTCGCTAATAGGTTTGATCTTAGAAAAATCATCATAACGAAAGGGAAAATGCCAAAGTAGATCTTTGACCGTGTGAATGCCTAATTTTTCTAAATATTTTAGATGGCGCGGCCCTATGCCTGATATTTGAGAAATAGAATCGGATAATAATAATTTAGTCACGGAGAATTAGAATAAGTTATTTTTTAAGTTATTTTTTAATTTATTTAACAAAAGCTAAGGCGTTAATTTTTTTCCTTGAAGAGATTATTTTAATTCACACGTCAGTTTTGGTATAAAATTTCTAAGATGCTTTTAAGCATATTTATTTTGGGGCAATTATTGAAGTGTCCCCGGCAGGAATCGAACCTGCATCGAGAGCTTAGGAGTCTCCCGTTCTATCCATTGAACTACGGGGACAAATACTAGCTTAGAAGAGTATAGGTGGCTTAAAGTTTTTGGTTTTCTATCTTAGTCCTAATTCATTTTATCATTTTTTAACTTGAAAGAAAAGGGGAAATATGATAACATTTATTTAATGTTTTCAGGGCCCGTGGTATAGTGGTAACACGCATCCATGGCATGGATGAGTCAGGGGTTCGAGTCCCCTCGGGTCCACCAAAGTTAATTGGTTGCCTCGCTTGCATTCAGCAAGCGAGATGGAATTTCTTTACCTTTCTCTTTCTCCGTCTCGCCCTCACTTGGGACATCAACAGAATTTGTTTTTGCTTTACAAAATGCGTCGCAGAGCACGTCTTAATGAATGAAAAGTAGCGTCTTTTCTAATACTGGTTCCTCGGAGCGCGTTTTCAAAAACCTTTTGTGCCGTCCGTTCAGTTAATTTTCCGCCTCGTTCACTTTCAAAAAGATAGTCGTTTAAATTTATTCTTTGGGACATTTTCAGTACTCCGCGATAAAAAAATTTTATTGCATTTAAGTAAAGATTTATCGTTTGTGAAGAATAATTTTTATCTTGTTTATTTAATAAAAACTGATTTATATTTTCCTTGCCTGTGTTTTCTAAATTATATTTTTTAAAAATCAAAATATTTTCTTAGACAATAGAGATAGACCTTTATGGTTTTGAAACTTTAATTTCTTAATTTTAATTCTCGCCTTGTTTGTTTCAAATATTTTTGTTGTATAATTTTATAAAATTTGATTAACTAAAATTAGTTAAGTGATTGTTAGTAATTTTGTTAATAATTATACCTTTCGGCTTGAATTACGTTGCGTTCTCGTTCCGCTATCGCTTCGTGCCACGTTGCGCTCTCGCTACATTACATTTCGCTCAACGCGTCTTCGCTTAGTTGGAGTAAGTTTTTAATTTTTGATTGTTCCCTGACTTTTTGGTTATTAAATGGGTTAGCTAATAACCAGAGGCGATTTTGGAGTAAAATTTCCTACTAGGACAACGTTAAAGATAAGATCTGTTTTATATTGCTTTATAGCTCTCGGTGTGTTAATATGGTAATTGATTTTGCGAGCCGCTGTGCTTGGGCGCTCTATATTATTTGCTCCGACGTGGCTCACTAAGTTCTTTAAAAATTGTCAAATAATTTAATTGGAATAATACCTGTTTTGTGGTGAAATGAGGTTTTTTTACTACCGAGGTTAGATTGGAAAACTATATTTGATAAAAATTTTCATTTTTATTTATTTTATTAGATTTATTAAACAAAAAGGAGGAATAATTATGAGGGAAGTTATTAGAATTCAATGCGAAGAATGTGGAAAGCTTTTTTTGCCAGAACAAAAAACAGAAGCAGAAAGGCATGAGAATGCCTGTAAACTTGCTCCAACAGTTGGGAGGGAACTTGTCTTCGGTCATCCTGATATACCATCAGAATATAAGGTTCCTGAGTGGAAATATGTCAAGAAGGAAATAGTAGTAGAATGGTTAACTCAGCGAGGGTATGGATATTATCTTAATTGGGTGGAAAGAGTTTATGGCCATTCCCCAAACGGCGCTCATTTATTAGTCGCTTTTTGGAAAGAGAAAATTATGGGAGTTCTGCTATATGAATCTGACTGGATAGCCAGTGAGATGGAGCCCTATAATAGCCTAGAGGCTATTATAGTTGATCGCACTCAAGAGGAACCAATACAGAATGTAGTGGATAAAACACTGAGACAAATTTACGAAGATATTATTATTGATAATTGTTAGGCTCACTAACAAATAATGCCCCAAGGATTCTTAACCCTTGGGGTTTTTAAAAATGAGCGCTATCAATAATTGAGATATTCATAATTTTTATATTGCTTTATAGCTCTCGGTGTGTTAATATGGTAATTGATTTTGCGAGCCGGCGCTTAAAGAAAATATTTAAAGTTCTTTCAAGTTCATTAAAAATTAATGGGCTTATGGCTGATTTTATCTGCCTAAATTTTTGCTTGGTTAAAAATTAGGTGGTTAAATCAGGCTGTTAAAAATTAAAAAAGAAGGAGGTGAAAAAATGAGAAGGGAAAACAAAGATGAATTAAAAATTGATGAAATAGAATTTACGAATTTAAAAGATTGGTGGGAGTATTTGATGACAGAACTTCCTTTAGCAAGTTGTATAGAATGTGAATTTGCTAAAACTCTTGACCAAGAAATTAGAGTTGGGCAACTGATATATGAACCCGGAGATATACTGTGTTCTTATTGTCCGGGAATAGGAACTGTTGTTTTAGGAATTCGTTTCCCGGAAACTTGCAGGTTATCTGATTTTAATTACAACGGAAATATTCTATCAGGGAAATGCGTAAAACTAAATATACGCCACAGAATTTTATCTTCTGCCAAGAAGAGGTTAATAAAAAATAATAAAAACTAATAAAGTTGCGCCGGCTCGCAGCTTTTCTTATTTCGCAAGAGAAAAATAATTTTTCAACGACTAAATCACTATGCAACAAAAAGATTGGTCTTCAAGAATAATCGTTGGTATTACCGGTAATAAAACTATTCATTGGCAGAGTAAGCTAAGCGAGATTGAAAAATACAAAATTATTGAAGCGGCTTTATTCCTTGAATGTTTCAAGCAATCTCAAAGGCAAAAAATTTATCAAGCTCTTTTAGGGTCAGCTATCAAGAGTATCCCTTTGGTTCATATTAGAAATGATATGACTAGGCAAGAATTAAAATTTTTGTCTGAAAATTTTGGTTCTCAATATTTTACTATCCATGAAGATAGTTTTAAGGCATTAGCTAAATGGCGGGGTTATTATAAAAAATTATTCTTGGAGCTAAATACGGATAATTTTATTTCAGAAATTGTAGACGTTGAAAAAATTGGCGGTTTTTGTGTTGACCTCTCGCATTTTAAAGCAGCAGAACAAAAATGGTCTCACGAGTTTACTTATATAATTTCACAAAACAATAAAAACAATAAAAAAATTAAAAAAAATAAACAATTTCTTTTCGCCTGCAATCATTTAAACGGTTATTCTTATAAGAAAAATACAGATTTACATACTGTAAATAGCCTTCAAGATTTTGATTATCTCAAAACCATTCCTAAATTTTTGTTTGGTCAAGTAATTGCTTTGGAGTGTAATAATAGTATTACAGAGCAATTGAAATTTAAACAATATCTTGTTAAAATGCTAAATAAATACAATACATAGAATTTAGTTTATTGACCGCCGTTTTTTTATTCTTTTTGGAATTGCTTTGTAGAATTTTTTATGGTGGTCGACCGACAAAAAATAGAGATTTTTTGTCGCTGGCGGCAACAAAAAATAAAGATAAAACGTATTGTCAGGCTATAAAAATTTCCGAGAAGTATAAAAATAGAAAAACCAAAAATGATCAACTTTTAATAAAATAAAATATAAATAAAATATAAATTATGAAAGAATTCATAATAAGTTATTGTATAAATGTATTAGGATACACC
>MWBJ01000018.1 GCA_002069525.1 Parcubacteria group bacterium ADurb.Bin305
AGCATCAATAGCCACCAACTTTCCGGTCGGCGTAAGTACCAACGGGTTAACTTCAACTAGAGAAGCATCTTTTTCGACAAAGAGTTTATAGAGTTTTTGGAGGATGACAGCCAACTGATTGGCTTCATCAATCTGTGAGAAGAGACAGAAGGCGTACCGGCGAGCAAGAAAATCGGGTAAACCGATTAAAGGGTCGATGGAATGGCGGTGTATCTTCTCAGGAGCCTCCCAAGCAACAGATTCAATTTCCACTCCTCCTTCGGTACTCATGATAAGCACAACGGATTTTTGATTGCGGTCAACGACAAAGCTGACATAAAATTCGGCAGAAATATCTTCCGCTTCACAAAGCAAAATCTTTTGAACGGGATAATCTTTGATGGTCATGCCCAAAATTTGTCGTGCTTTGTTTTCTACTTCTTCAGCTGTATTGGCTAGCTTGATTCCACCTGCCTTTCCGCGGCCTCCGGTAAGCACCTGCGCCTTTAGAACTACTTCTTCGGCACCCATGCTACGATAGGCTTCTACGGCTTCATGAGCAGTTTGGCAGAGTCTGTGGCTTTTCACGGGTATGCCATAAGCTGCAAAAAGTTCTTTTGCCTGATATTCATGAACTTTCATAGATAGCATTATTAAAGGATTAAACATCATTATAACAACCGAAATGAACTTTCAATTGTTGCAACAAAGGGCATGTTTTTAATCACTTATTTTAGGGAAGGCTGCAATTCCTGAATCAAATTGGATGCGTTAGCGTATTTGTCGATAACAAAAAGAATATATCTGATATCTACTCCCACACAGCGCTGTAGCTTGGGTTCGAACAGAATATCACCACTCATGGCTTCCCAGTTTCCATCAAAAGCCAATCCCAACAGTTCTCCTTTAGCATTGAACATAGCACTACCCGAACTACCACCGGTAATATCGTTATCGGAGATGAAGCAGACTTTCATTTCTCCCTTTTCATCGGCATATTTACCGTAGTTTTGTTCTTTGAGCAACGAAATCAAATTAGCTCCTAACGCAAAGTCAGGATCGGGATGGTGTGTGCGTGCCTTTTCAAGTATGCCTTTAGCTGTGGTATAATAGGAATAATCAACCCCATCCATGGGTGAATAGCCTTTCACGGTACCAAAGCTTAAACGCATGGTTGAATTAGCGTCCGGATAGAAATTACGATCAGCATACATGCGCCTGATAGCAGCATTGTACAGACGTTCGCCTTTCTCTATATTCTGAGAGGCTTCGTTTATGGATTGATTCATCTCAAAATACTTCACGATAAGATCTATTCCCAAGGAAATAGCAGGATCGTCCATCAGGTTATAAGTGGTATCTCGCTCGAAAAATCGCTGCAGGCCACGTGGAGAGGTAATTTCAGAGCGGGCATAAAGTGAATCAACGTATACTTTATAATCGCCACCGTACTCTTTGGCAATGGTGTTATACATTTCGGGCAAATAAACGGAGTCAACGTGTTGAGGGTATTCCCGAAGCATGGCAGTAAAGACTTCTTTATCAATATCCAAATCCAGATTGGCATATTTCTCCATAATGTCTTTAATCTTGGATACAACCACTTTTTCTTCGGCTTCAAAATCAAAATTCAAGATTTCAAGAGCTAGTTGTACCAGCTCGGGACCGTTCATAAACGATTCTCCCAAATAAGCCATGGCCCGGTTGGTTTGCTTTCTGTTTTTATAGTTTAGCTCAAGCGTTGAAAAAATACAATTTTGTTTTAGTAACAGGCGGCACTGATAATCATTTAATTTTGATTAATTTAAAGAAGACACAATTTTCTGGTATACTGGCTGAAAAGGTGTTAGAACAGGCTAATATTTTAGCTAATCGTAATGTTATTCCCGGCGATGACAAGGCTTTTTATCCTTCAGGTTTACGGTTAGGTGTACCTTGGGTAACTACTTTGGGTATGAAAGGGAAGGAGATGGAAATAATTGCTCAATGGATTTATCGTTTATTACAACAACGGGAAAATCCTAGTCAAGTGAAAAAGGAAGTTATTAACTTGCGCAAAAAATTTCCTTTTTATCAAAAATATATAACTATCTAAAAAATATTTTTATGAAAATTAATACTAAAATTACTTCTTTTATAGCTTTATTTATTACCTTAATAATGATCGGGAGTTTATTCTACGGTATCATGGGCGGAGTTAACCATAATCAAACAAGTACTACTAGTGAACCTCAAAAATTAGTTACTTTTAATGTATTTTTTTCTAATTCTAAAAAATCGGATGGGATAGATTGCAGTTTAGTTTATCCAGTTCAAAGAGTTTTACAAGTGCCTGAAAATTTTATCTCTCAAGAAGAATTAGCTTTATGGGTGCTCTTAGCTGGCCCTTCAGAAGAAGAACTCAAAGATGGGTATTATACTAATATCAATCAAGGGGTAAAAATTAATAACTTTAAAATTGACAAGGGGGTAGCTTATGTCGATTTTGATAAAACGCTGGAAGAGGGTTTAGCTGGTTCATGTTTGGTAACTGCTGTTAGGTCTCAAATTGAACAAACCTTAAAACAATTTCCTGAAATAAAAGAAGTTCATATTTCTATAGAACAGCGTAGCGAAGATATTTTACAGCCCTGACAAAGGTAATATTAATTAATTTATGAAATTGGTTATTGTTTTTGGCACTAGGCCAGAATTTATTAAATTTTCTCCTTTGATTAAAGAAGGTGCTAAAAAACAGCTTAATTTCCTTTTAGTTCATACTGGTCAGCATTACTCGCCAAAATTAGATGAAATATTTTTTAAAGAATTGTGTTTACCTCGTCCTCAATATAATTTAGATGTTGGTTCCGGTACTGACGCTTTTCAAACTGCCCAGATATTGTTAAAAATTGAAAAAATTTTTTTGGCTGAACAACCTGATTTAGTTTTGGTCTATGGTGATACTAATTCTACTTTAGCTTCAGCCTTAGCGGCGTCTAAGCTTCATTTGCCGGTAGCTCATTTAGAAGCAGGTCTGCGTTCTTTTGACAGAGAGATGCCAGAAGAAATCAACCGAGTTCTAGTAGATCATTTAGCTGATTATCTTTTTGCTCCTACAGTTGAAGCTAAAAAAAATTTATTAAATGAAGGCATAAACAAAAAGAAAATTTTTGTCTCTGGTAATTTAATTGTCGATGTTCTTTATCAAAATTTAAAAACGCTTGATCAAAAAAGTAAAATCTTAACCCAGTTAAATTTAAAGAGAAAAAAGTATTTTTTAGTTACTGCTCATCGTCAGGAAAATGTTGATCACCCAGAAAAACTCGCCAGTATCTTAAAAGCCCTGTTGGCCTTAAATAAAAAATATAATCTCCCAATTATTTATCCTCTTCACCCCCGGACTCGAAAAAGAATAAAAGAGTTCGGTTTGATAATTCCGCGTCAGCTTCGTATTTTAGAACCTTTAGGTTATTTTGACTTTCTTAATTTAGAGAAAAACGCTCTATTGATATTAACTGATTCCGGTGGTATTCAAGAAGAAAGCTGTGTTTTGAAAGTTCCTTGCGTCACTTTAAGAGAAAATACTGAAAGACCAGAAACTTTGAAAATAAAAAGTAATGTTTTAGTAGGCGTTTCTCCCAAACGAATTTTAAATGGTGTTTCTTTTATGTTGCAAAGAAAAAGAAATTGGCCTAACCCTTTTGGTGATGGTCGGAGTGCTCAAACAATTTTGAATATTATCGAGGACCTGATATAATAAGATATAATAAATAAAAATAAGTTAAACTTGATTAAACTTTATTATTTTTATGAGAAATTATGTGGTTGGAGATAATTTAGCTAAAAAACTGGCTTTATCTTTAAAGTGGCCTTACTTAGCAGTTCAAGAAAGGGTGTTTCTAGATGGTGAATTGCAGCCCAAGTTAGCTTTTGAGCCTAAAATAAAAAAGGCGATTTTATTGTATCAAAAAAAGACAGGAGAAAATATTAATAGCTATTTAGTAAAATATCTCTTTTTAGCTCGTAAATTACAAGATTTATCCAAAGAAATTATAGGAATTATGCCTTATTTTCCCTATATGCGACAAGATAGTATTTTTCGCGAAGGTGAGCCTCTCTCGTCTTTATATATCGCAGAACTATTAAGTAAGTATCTGGATGTATTTATAACTGTAGGGGCCCATGAACACAGGAAGCACCTTTATGATTTATTTAAAATTCCCAGTTATAATGTTGTGCCTTACGGCGTCTTGGGGGATTATTTAAAAAAGGTGTTACCAAATGATACAAAAAAAATGATAGTAGTAGGTCCAGACCAAGAAGCAGCTAATTATGTTAAAGCTTTTTGCAGCACTTTTCCGCTTCCCTATATCGTTTTGCAAAAACAAAGACATATTAAAACTGGAAAAATTAAATTTGCAGCTTTACCCAATACTTTGTTTCAAGATAAAATTGCTATTATTGTAGATGATATAGTTTCTAGCGGCGGGACGATTAGCGAAGTAGGAAAATTAATAAAGCGGCAAGGTGCTTCTAAAATAATTTTTGCTTTTATTCATACAATCTTAGGTGATCAATCTGTCCGTTCATTGCAAAAGTTAAAACCCTTTAAAATAATCACTACCAATACTATAGAAAATTCATTTTATTCGATCGAGATTACTAAATTATTAACTAAAACAGTCAAAGAATTAATTTAAAAATTAATTTAAAATTTCATTTAAAATCAATTTCAAACATATGTTAACCTCTGAAGAATTTTTAGGTGAAGGCAGTTTTTTTCTTAAAGTTAAACATTTAGATATTAGAACAGGCCATCCTTGGGTAGTTGTAATGCATGAAGCAGATAGCAATAAATATGGTGTTAGGGCCGGGGATGAATTAGTAATTAAATGGGATAATAGAACCACTGAAGTTAGTGTTGATATTACTAATAATTTAATCAAGGAAGGGGAATTAGGTGTTTTTAAAGATGTGTTGGATAAATCTAATATACCAGAAAATACGATTATTGATTTAAAATTAGCCCAACCGGCCCCTTCTTTAGAGGCTATTAGAAAAAAATTGCGAGGGCATGATTTAACTTATTCGGAAATTCATACTGTTGTATCTGATATTGTTCATTGGAGATTAGACGATGTGCAGTTAGCTTTTTTTCTTGCCTCAGCTTTTATGGAAAAAGGCTTTTCTGATGAGGAAATTTTTTATTTGACAAGGGCGGTAGCTGAAACTGGAGAAATGCTTGGGTGGGAAGGAGTTGTAGCTGATAAGCATTGTATTGGAGGGGTGCCGGGCAATAGAACTACCCCGTTAGTAGTGGCTATTGTGGCTAGTTTAGGTATTAAAATTCCCAAGACTTCATCGCGAGCTGTGACTTCTGAGGGTGGTACAGCCGATGTTATGGAAGCTATCATGCCTGTGGAGTTAACGGTAGAGAAGATTAGAGAAGTAGTTAATAAAACAAACGGTTGTATTGTTTGGGGTGGAGCTTTAAAATTAGCGCCTGCTGATGATCGTATGTTAAGAGTAAGTCAAGAATTAAGTATGGAGCCATATTCCAAAATGGTTGTTTCTATCATGGCTAAAAAAGTGGCGGTAGGTGCTACTCATCTTCTTATAGATATTCCTATCGGTCCGGGTTTAAAAATTGATGATTACCGGGATGCGCTAAAGGTAAAAAAACTTTTTGAATTTTTAGCTAAAAAGTTTAAGATTAAAATCCGAGTGAATATAGAAACCTTAAAAGGTCCTATAGGTAGAGGTATAGGTCCTCTTTTGGAAGTCAGGGATATTATGCGAGTCCTTCAACAAAAGGATAATAGGCCTTTAGATTTAGAAAATAGAGCTCTTAAGTTAAGCGGGTTACTAGTAGAATTGGTGGGTAAGGCAAAAAAGGGTGAAGGTCAAAAGATAGCTAAGCACCAACTAGTTTCTGGTCAAGCTGAACAGAAATTTAAAGAGATTATTGCTGCCCAAGGAGGTGTTCCTCTAGAAGATTCAGAGGATGTAGTTTTGGGGACAGAAATATATGAATTAAAATCTGACAAAATTGGCCAAGTAGTAGCCATAGATGCTCGACAATTGATTAAGCTAGCTAGGCTTTTAGGATCCCCTTTGACGAAATCAGCTGGTCTCTATCTTAATAAGACCATAGGCGAACAAGTTAATCAAGGTGAGGCTTTAGCAACTTTATATACCGTCAGTTCTCAACGTTTAGGTTTAGCTTTAAACGAGCTCACTAAATCAGAATTATATAAAATTGCCTAATATAAAAATGCCTAAAATATGCCTTCTAGACAATATTTAGGTTAATTATTTATGGTCTTTATTATTCTTTGTTATTAATAATGAATTTAATACTTCAAGCTATAATTTTAGGAATAATTCAAGGGCTTACTGAGTTTTTGCCTATTTCTAGTTCTGGGCATTTAATTATTTTTCAAAAATTATTTTCTTCGTCAGTATTTTCTCCAGTAGCCTTGTCGTTAGTACTTCATTTAGGCACCCTGTTGGCTTTAATTGTTTATTTTATCAGGGATTGGAAAAAGTTTTTGGCTTCTCGATCTTTAATTTGGGCAATTATTTTAGCTACTTTAGTAACTGCGGTTTTAGCATTTCCCTTTAAAGATAAAATAGAACAAAGTTTTAATCAGCTTCAGCTAGTGGGTATGATGCTGATTGCTACTGCAATTATTTTATACCTAGCTAGTCGCTATCATCAAGGGCAACCCTTAAATAGGGTTGGGTACCAGAATGCTATAATAGTGGGAGCAGCTCAAGCCCTAGCGGTTATACCGGGATTATCTCGTTCCGGGATAACAATGGCTTTTGGAATTTTTTCTGGTTTATCTAGTAGTCTGGCGCTTCAGTTTTCTTTTCTGTTAGCTATTCCTACAATTTTAGGTTCTACTTTATTAGAAATCCAAGAAGTAGCGAGTGCTGTAATGGTTTCGTTCTGGCCTCTTTTGAGTGGGTTTTTAGCAGCTTTTTTGACGGGGTTATTAACAATTCATTGGTTGACTAAATTTTTATCTTTAAATCAAAAAAATTTAATTTATTTTGCAGTTTATTGTTTTCTGTTAGGTATAATAATATTAATATTTTAATTCAAAGTTTAATTATTAATAAACCACAGTAATATATTAACAGCATGAACAAAAATAAACAAAACTTAGATAATAAAAAAGTTAAAAGCTATAAAGAATTAATAGCTGAATATCAAGAACAAAAAGCAGATTATGTCCAAGGCGAAATTTTAACGATGCAGGGGATTAGTAATAAAGATGTCTACAACATTACTGCGCCGGTAGAAAATAAGGGTCAGCTTTATTTATTAGGACGTGTAGAATCACGAGACTCAGAAGAGGATAGTCAGTCTTGTTTTTTTATTTATCGCAAAGAGACTAATGTTTGGCAGTTATCTTCTGATTTATTTAGTTGGCCCATGCAGGATCCGGATTTAACCAGTATTGGTGGCAAATACATACTAAGCGGAGTAGTTGTTACGCCTAGTCCATCGGTAAAAGGACAATTGGATTATCAAGAAATTTTCTTTCAAGGTACTAATTTCAAAAATTTTATAAAATTTACTGAAGGGCCCAAGGGTATGAAGGATATTCACTTAATTGAATTGCCGGCTCTAGCAAAAGAAAATAAAAAATTTCCAAAGATAGGAATTTTTACTAGGCCGCAAGGAGGGATTTGCGGGCGAGGTAAAATTGGATTTATAACCATAAATTCTTTAGAAGATTTAAGGCCAGAGGTAATCCTTAAAGCTAAAATTATTGAAAATCAATTTAAAGAATCAGAATGGGGAGGAGTTAATGGGGTTTATTTACTCAAAGATGGACGTTTAGGTGTTTT
>MWBJ01000019.1 GCA_002069525.1 Parcubacteria group bacterium ADurb.Bin305
ATTGAGTGCTGAGCTAGCCCTCCCCCTGCCAATGCTCTGGTAGGGGGTGTCCCAGCACTCTATTGAGAGCATTATAGAATTATATAAACACAATGAGTTATGACGGCGTATAGGTTGTGTCCGTCTTAAAAAACACCACCTAAACAGATTTGTGTTCTGATAAAAATTTCCCCGCTCTGTCCATCCTGACAACGGGAGACTCCAATCAGAACATAAACTGTATAAAGTGAAAAATCTTCAAATTTATTTTTCACAAATCCTAAACATAAGGAATGCGACCACAAGTTATTAGCAACGCCAATCTGATGTGTTCAGTGGAAGAATAAAAGGTTGCTAGACTTCGGAGGGCTAGGCATAAACTTATGAATAGGTAAATAACTCTACATAGATAAGTTTACAAGCTCGAATTAAATATATTGGAGGGTTAAAGGATAGATAGTATTTAATTGAATATAAATTGATATAAATTTGACAAAATTTAAAAATAAAACTATGTTTAATCTTAAAAAAATTAAAGAAAAAATCAAAGACCTAGAAGAAAGAATTGATAGCCTAGAATATCAAGCCAATCTTAACGATGAGGCTATTAGCTTATTGGCAAATAAAATGGGAGTGGCAATTATTGAAAGTGATATGGGGGTAGAAATTGTTGAATGCGATTGTTGTGATGATAAACTAAAAAAGACCAAAAAATTAGCTAAAATTAAAAAATAAAAAAGTTTTAAAATAAAAAATGGGTAATCAGAATAGCGGTAGAAGGAAAATCTACGAAGAATGGAATAAAGTATCAGCCATTAATAAGCTTTGGGAGAAAGTTAATCGTAAAGTAATGGCCAATGAAGAATTAACCGAGTTTGAAGAAAAGTTGGTATCTTCTATTTTACCCAAGACTATTAAGACTGAAACCGATATTACAACCAATGGACAATCTTTAGTTCCCACCAAAAAAGATAAAGAACAAGCACTTAAAGCTATTGATGAGTTTTTGAGATTAAACCATAAAGAACCATAAATTACTATAAATGACTATACAAGAAATATTAAACAAGGGCACAGATGAACAGAAGAAGGCATTATTTTTATTTAATAGCAAAGACTCAGATGAAGCGGTAAGAGTTAAGTTTAATCTATGGGCAAGATATTCACTTCCTAAATACTTTACTTCTAAAGATGCCCCCTTTCATAAAGACATAGATTTAAATTTAATTGCTTCTTATAGGGGCAGATTAAAATCTTTTACTAATATCGGATTTAGAGGTTGCGGTAAAACAGCCAGAACAAAATTATTTATAGCCTTTACTATTTTAAACGATGAAGATAAAACCAAAAAGTATATTAAAATTTTATCGGTAGATATTACTAACTCCAAGCAAATTGTTACTGATATTTATAACATACTAATTAGCTCACGAGATTTATATCCCGATATATTTCAGAAATCAGACCTTAAAAGAGAAGAAACGATGAGCTCATTTACTACTTATACCGGCATTAAAGTAATTGCCGATACGGTGGGAACAGAACAGCGCGGGGCATTACAAAATGAAGCAAGACCAGATTTAATTATCGGAGAAGACATAGAAACGAGAAAAACCTTACGGTCTGCGGTTATTACTAAAATGATTTGGGATAATATAGAAGAAGCCAGAACATCATTGAGTAAAGACGGTTCAATGATAATTAATGCTAATTATTTATCAGAAAGAGGTAATGTTCATAAATTGGTAGAAAAAAGAAATACCCTAAATAAAGTTTTAATTATTCCGATATTAGATGAAAGCGGAAATTCCACTTGGCCTGATAGATTTACCATAGAAGATATAGAGCAAATGAAAATTGATGATGATGATTTCGCTGGGGAACGGATGTGCAAACCTAGTGCTAGTAATGATATTCTTTTTAATAGAGAAAAACTGGAGGCGATGAAATCCATTAAACCAATTAAAGAAAGTTCTGGATTTAAAATATTTTATAAATTTGACCCTAGCCATAGAATAGCGAGTGGACACGATGTTGCTGGCGGCGTTGGTTTGGATAGTTCAACTTCGGTATTTATAGATTTTGATACAATTCCAGCCAGAGTGGTGGCTACCTATAAAGATAATACAATTAAACCAGATATATTCGGATATGAAATAGAAAGACAATCAAATTTATATGGCGGTAATTTAGTCGCTATAGAAAAGAACAATCACGGACATACCACCATTGCCATTTGTAAACAGCTGGGAGTTAATCAATATTTTACTCAACCAAAAGATACTAAAATTGAAGGAACGGAAAACAAAGAATATGGCTGGCTAACTAACGGATTAACCAAGCCAAAAATGTTATTCGGTCTTAAAAAAGCAATTGATGATGGCTTATTAGAGTTAACAGATGAAGATTTAATAAATGAAGCTAAAAGTTATTCGCGAGATGATTTAATGGACAAAGACACAGACCCAAGACTAACGACAAGACACTTTGATTTATTAATGGCGGCTGCTATTGCTTGGCAAATGAAAGACTGGGTAGAAGTTAAACAAAGCTATGATTATGATGTTGAGCCAGAAGTAACTCATAGTTTAATTAATATATAGCTTATAAATAAATATGTTAAATAAAACACTAGCAGATAAAATTGCTGCTCAAGCTCTAAATGAAATTGAAGAGGCTAGACTTTATAAGAATGGAAAGATTAAGAATTGGAGAATTAATGAGTCTTTATATTATGGACAAAAAGAAGTAGATGATACCACTAGAGCTAATGTGGCTTTGGGGCAGATGCAAGAGTTCGTCCACACCCTGCTTTCAAAGATTGATAATCCTTTAGAATTTAAATACTACAAAAGAAAGAATAGCCAATTAAAAAGAGTTAAATATCTTAATAGTCTAAAAGAAAATGATGCTGATATTAATTTTTGGGATTTAAAAGATATTGTTGGAAAGAAACAAGCCATTTTATATGGTAGAGCTATTTATCTTTATTATGCCGACTCAATAGATGGATATAAAGCACACCTAGAACCCATTGATGTTTATGATTTTTTAATTGACCCGTCTGTATCTGGTATTGATATTGAAACCGCTATGTATATGGGGCATTATGGAGTGGTTAAGAACATTAAAGAATTAAAGAAAGGCGTAAAAGAAAAACTATATCACGGAGATATGGTTAGAGAGATTATAGAAAGTGGCGGAAATTCAAATGAAACAGTCGTCGAAGAAACCAATAAACAATATCGTTCTTATGATAATGAAACTATTGGACAAAAAGAAATTCAAAATGATAACAAATTTAAGTTTTGGCAATGGATTACAACCTATGAAGGAGAAAGATATTATCTTTTAATGGATAATAGCGGTCGTTGGATTAGAGCAGAAAAATTAACCGATATATTTACTTCAAACTTATTCCCTTATTGGTCTTGGGCTTGTTTTCCAGATTTAACAGAATTTTGGACACCAAGTTATTGCGATTATATTAGAGAGGTTTTAATGGCTCAAGAGGTATCTATTAATCAAATGTTAGATAATGCCGAAGCTGTAAATAAACCTCAAAAGATAGTTAGGGTTGGTGATATTGAAGATATGTCTAAGGTTATTAAGTATAAAAAAGACGGCATTATTCCTGTTAAGAAGGGAGTAAATATAGACCAAGCTATCCAATTTGTTAAAGTGCCATCAATTACAACTCCTATACAGGTATTTGACAAACTTCAATATATTAAAGATAGAGCATCGGGAGTGGGAGATAATGAGGCGGGAATGGCAGATGAAAGCGGTAAGGTTGGTATTTATGAAGGAAATCAACAGGCGGCCGCCGATAGATTTGGATTATTAAATAAAAGTTATGCTTTTGGATATAAAAGATTTGCTAAACTTTATGAATGGGGCATTAAAGACCATTTAAATAAAAAGGTGGCGGTAGAAATTTTGGGACCGGACGGAGTAGAAATGAAAAATATCGGCAAAAGAGATATATTTAAAAAGGGAGATGAATTTGGTTGTTTAGTAGAAGCAAGCAATGCTGAAATGACCAATTCTTTGAGAAACCAAGATTATAAATTTAAATTTATTACAGCACAAGCACAAAATCCTTTAGTAAATCCAACCAAAGCTTTTGAATTAGCTGCCAAAATATCTGGTTTTTCATCTGACGAAATTAGAGAATTATTAGATGTTAAAAACTATGGAAACGAAGAGTTAATGAGTGAAGCTGATAGAGATATCGAGGCATTACTTAATGGAGAAAATATTGAGATTAACGAAATGGCTAATAATGCTTATAAACAAAAATTAGTATCTTATCTCCGCGACCACAAAGAAGATATTAATATGAAGCAATTTGAGCTTATCAGTCTTTATATTAAATCTTTAGAGCCGACCATTATGCGTAATGAAGCCAGAAAAATGGAACAAGAATTAATAGAGTCAATGAATAATGAAAATAAATTATTAAATAGTGTTAATGGTATGCCCAATAGTGTTCCCAACGGTGTTCCCGTGGGGCAACAAGCGGGGCAACCAATATCACAACAATAAAATTATGAAATATAAATTAAAAGACAAAAACATAGTTAAATCAGACTTTGAATTGGAATATGAGCCAGCTAATTTTACAGACACCATTAAAGACTTAGAAAAGAAACTAACAGAAATAACGGCGCAACAGAAAATTTATATAGCTAAAGCCGATAATGTAGCCAGAAATCACCCATATGTTTTAGACGTAGATAATGAAAAAAGAAATGCTATCTGGTTATACCAAGAGAATATGGTGGCAACCGAACAGGCAGAAAATATTATTAAAAACTTAAAAGAATCCATTAAAAATATTAAAGCCGAAATGGCTGAAATAACAAAACAAACTGGTTATGAATTTAAATAAAGATAATTTAGACAATAAAGAAGAAGAAAATGAAAAAGAAATAGAAGATGAGCTTGATAAGCAAAAAGCCTATTTAATCTTTGCTAATAGTGAGGCTGGTAAATATTTAATAGAAGAAACAGAAAAAGACAAAGAAGATATGCTTATGGAGTTAATTAATTCTTATCAAAATTTATCACATATTGAGATTATAACTAAAATATCAAAATTAGAAAGTAAAATTAATTTTCTTAATACTTTAAAAGAGGCGGAGGATAAGGTTAAAGTATTAGAAGAAGAACAAAAATATGATAAAAAAAACTAAATCAAAAGTTAATAATAATGAAAACCCAGTAGAAGAACCAATAGAGCCAATAGAAGAGCCGTCAGAAAAACAGGCAGAAAAAGCAGAAAATAAAAATAAATATACTAGAGAATGCTTGTGTGGTGCTTTAGTAGATTTAAGCGGAGATAGCGAAGTATTTACTTGTTCTTGCGGTCGTAAACATATTAGATAGTTGCTATATTGCCCTTTTATGAGGGCAACAAGCAGTGATTTAAGCTGTTTTATCCCGACAGAGATTGTCTGTCTGCTAGGGAGTCTAGCATAAAATAACTTTATATGTCAAAAGAAAAGACAACTACTCCTGAAGAGGAGGTTAAAGATACTCAAGCCGAAGAAACTAAGGAGGAAGAAACCTCAAAAGAGGAAACTCAAGAAGAGGAAACTACCACCGAAGAAACTAAGGCTGAAACTGTAGAGGAATTGCTTAATAAAGAAAACGATAAAGACGATAGAGTGCCCCTTAAAACATTTCTTGAAACAAAGAAAGAAAAGAAGGCATTAGAAAAAGAAATCAATTTCTTAAAAGAGCAAATCCAAAAAGGTGCTACTAAGTCTGAAATCAATTCAGATTTAAAGAGCATCGCTGAAAAGTATGATGTAGATGCTAATTTCTTAGAGGAATTATCAACTATTATCTATTCAAAAGCAAAACAGGAAGCCGATGAGGTTATTCAGTCAAAACTTAAGCCTCTAGAGGCAAAAGAAAGGGCTGAACGCATTGAAAAGATATTCTCCGAAAACTTTAATAAAGTTATGGAGGAAATGCCCGAATATAAAGATGTCGTTAATCGCGATGTCATTAAAGAGCTATCTTTACTTCCTCAAAATGCTAAGAAAACATTTCAGCAAATCATAGAGGAAACTTACGGTAAAACGGTCGCCGGTAAGAAAACGATGGAAACATCTATTCCTCGTGGCGGCAAAGAAGGTTCATACGACGAAAGTAAAATGAACGACCCTAAATATTTTGCGGAGGTAATGGCTAATCCAGAACTAAAGAAAAAATATAATGAGGGGCTTGTTAGCCGTTTAAATTTGTAGACCGATTAAATTATAAATATAAATATGAGTTTAATGAATTTTCAGGAGATGTTCGACAACGCTTATGAGGAAATCTTTAATAAGGTTTTAGTAGGTAAATCAATCGCTAATTTACGCTTTGAAAAGAAATTGAAATATGGTGAAAGTGTAGAACGCTTTGCTTATGATATTTCTGGCGTAAAGGTTCGCTCAACTGTTCGCGGTAATGCTTCTACTATTGATTCTATCTCTGATACCAGCGAATTGCTGACTATCAATTTGGAGAAAGAAGCTGTGTTCCATATTTCCGATGGTGAAGTTACGCAAGCTGGTCCTTTAAATCCTGGTGAGGTTATTGGTGGTCAGATTGCTATTAAAGTAGCTACTGATTTAGATGCTCGCATCTTAGGAGAAGTAGTTAATGCTGCTTACACTTTTGATACTGGTGATTTAACAACTGGTGCTTCTACTGGTGTTCCTTTCACTTTAGATTCTACTAATGTTCCAAAAGCTGTTGTTAGAATGCCTGCTAAATTAAGAAGCAAAAACCAAACATTGACTAATCTATGTTGGGTTATTGACTCCTATGGTGCTTCTGATATTGAACAATACTTAATGGGCAAATCTATTGATTTAGCTGGTTATGTATTTAAGAATGGTTATGCTGGCACTGTTCGCAATGCTGATTTAATCGTTTCTGAAAACTTAACTGGTGAAGCTGTATTGACTTTAGGAGAAGATGTGACTGCTAATGACACTGTGACTATTAACGGTGTTAAATTTACCTTTGTTGCTGCTTTATCTTCTAATCCTGCTGTTGCTGGACAAATCGTAGCTGGTGCTAATGCTGCTGCTACCCGTGTTAATTTGGCTGCTGCCTTAAATGCTCCTGGAACAACTTCAGCTACTTACACTGCTGTTTCTGCTGCTGATTTAGCTACTTTAGAAGACTTAAAAATCACTGCTACTGACGACACAACTGCTAAAACAGTGACTGTTAGAGCTGTTGGTTCTGGTCGTTTAACTGTTGCTGAAGGTTTAACTCACGCTTCAAATGTTTGGACTTACAACTTTATCCACTCTTACTTTGGTAAGAAAGGTGCTATTGATGTTGTTGTTCAGGATATGAAGAAAGTTGATATGCGTCCTACTGCTGATAAGCGTGGAACTAATGTCTTCACTTCCTATCTAGCTGGTATCAAAACCTTTGCTGATGGTAAAAAGAAGTTTCTTGATGTCTTAATCAACGCCTAATTAATCGGTTTGTGGGGGTGGCAACACCCCCTATAGCCATAACTATAATGTTATGAAAACAGATAAAGATTTAGTAGGAATATTAATTCAAGAAACAAATTCTGAGGGTTTAATTACCCTTTGTCAGTCGCACGGTGCTTTTTTTACAACTGCTTCAAAATTCGCCCCAGGTTGTATTCTAACTAACAACGATGGTGTTGTTTATAGGAACTCTGGAACTGCTGCTGCTCCTGTATGGAGTGCTATTGAAAATAGTATTGTAAAAAGCTATATCCCGACTGCTGATGGAACTGGAACTGGACAAATTACTCCAGGAACTCAAATTGCTACAGTGACTTCAGCTAATG
>MWBJ01000020.1 GCA_002069525.1 Parcubacteria group bacterium ADurb.Bin305
CCGCTAACGAAACAAAATATTGGTTAATTTTAGTAAGGGAAAGCACGCCTAAATTAAGAAACCAAACTAACCAATTACTAAAAGAACTAGATGAAATAGCTAAAATTATTGGGGCAGGAGTCTTGACTATGAAAGGTAAAAGATAATTTGCATTTTACATTACATTTTGAGATTTGGATTTTGCAGTTTGCATTTAATTTTCTTCTCTTGCTTGACAATAAAAAATTGTGTATAATGGAATTAAAGAAAATATTATTAATGAATGTTGGTAATATAGGAGTTTTGAAAGGTTAGTTTTCTAAATTATCTAAAATTTAATTATTATTTGTCATTTTGATTTTTGAATTTTAAATTATTTTTATGAACGGTTCAGAAATTAATATTTTAAAAGAGTCAAAAGCCATTCCAACTTGGCCCAAAGGTTTATTTACTTTTTCTTTGGTTATTTTTTTAATCACTGTAGGCCTTTGGGCAGGTTTGAATTTTTATTGGTTAGAACATCAGACTCGTAGATTAGATGAAATTAATGCTCAGTTTGAAAAATTAAGAGCTTCTTTCCCTTTAGAAAAAGAACAGGAAGTGGCTTTATTAGAAAAGAAAACTTCAATTTTGAAAAAATTATTGGCCGATAGGATTTATTTTTCTAAGGCCTTGGTGTTTTTAGAAAATTTTACTCACCCTGAAATTTATTATACTAATTTAATTTTTTCCTCTACTAATAATATTTTAGATTTAGAAGGGGTGGCTCAAAATGAAGGGGTGTTAAGCCAAGCGGTAAATAGTTTTGCCGCCAGACCTAATGAAGTCTCCGCAGTAATTATAAGAAACGCTAGAATTATAGAAGGGGGGAAATTAGCTTTTAATTTGCGATTAATTTTTTCTTCCCAAACTTTAAATTACCAGAATGAAAGAAACTACTAAACAAAATTTAGCTATTTTTGCTATTACGGCTTTGTTTGCCGGCAGTTTTGTGGTATTTTTTAATTTAATTAATCCTTTAATTAAAGATGAAAAGGATATCAGATTAAAAATAAAAGAAACCGAAGTCAAAATAGAAAAATTAGAGAAATATAAAGCTACTTCTGAAAACTTAATTAAAACTTATTTAAATTTAGGCGATAAAATTAATACTATCAATTTAGCTTTACCCTCTTCATCAGAAACATCTCAAATTTTAGCTATTATGGATAAACTAAATAACGATTATAATATTACTGTGACGAATATTAGTTTTGACGAGGGTACTAAAGACGATTATGGTTATTTGGTGATTCATTTAAATTTTTCCACTACCTACGAAATTTTTAAAAATTGGTTAAAGGAGATAGAAAACGAGCTAAGATTAATGGATATTGATAAATTAACTATTACCGCCGGCAGGGAATCTGTGGTTATTGTTCCTACTACTGTGACAACTGTTGGGTCTTCTAAGACGACTACCAGAACCACAAAATCGACAGGCGCTGCCACTACTACTACAACTACTACTAAATTACCAACTGCAGTTTATAGTCCAAGATTAAACTTTGATGTCACGCTTAAGGCCTATTATTATAATGCTAGTTCGTTAGGTCAAAATGAAGCTACAGTTTCCCGAAATACCCCAAGTCAATAAATATTTTTCAAGGTTATGGCTATTACTCCAATATCAGAAAAACAAAATTTAAGTCAAGGCCCAAATTTATGGTGGCTTTGGTTGATTTTGGTATTAGCCATTGGTGGCTGGTTGTTTTGGAAATTTGGTCAGCCAGTAATTTTAACCAAAGAGCCTAAAATAGAGGAAATACTTCCTGCACCTTCAAGAGAGCTATTAAAAGCAGATTTGAATTTGGAGGAAATTTTTAATAATCCAATTTTTCAAAATTTAGTGTCGCATATAGAATGGCCTCCTAGTGCCGTGCCTTTAGGTAAACCAAATCCTTTTGAGCCAATAAGATAAGTTGTAATTTTAGAACTTTAAGTTCTAAAATGCTATAAGAATTAAATCTTGAATTGGTAGTGAGTCAGCGTCAAGATAAAAGATATTTTTTATATACCTTAATATATATTGGAAGTGTGAATTTGGAGTTTTTTTATTGTAACTTAATGTTTTTTAATTAATTGTTTATGATCCAAGAAGAAGTTTTATTATCTTTTCTTATTCAAAAAAATTTTTTGTCTGAACAACAGGCGCGTGCTGTTTTAAATGAAGCAAAAAATTTAAACCAAAGGGTAGAGGAGGTTATTATTAGCAAAAATTTAATTGATGAAAAAAAATTAGTTCAGGCGAAAGGAGAATTGTTTCAATTGCCGGTAAAGTTTTTTGAAGCTAATGAAAGCGTGCCTCGAGGTGTGTTAAATTTAATTTCCGAAGATGTTAGTCGGACTTATTTTTGTTTAGCTTTTAATAAAGAAGGCAGCACGGTTTCCATAGGAATGGTTTATCCTGACGATGTTAGGGCTCAAGAGACCGTTAAGTTTTTGATGCGTAGTTTGGGCTTAGATTTTAGAGTGTATGTCATTTCCCTTTCGGATTTTAGGGAGGTCTCCAAGCAATATCAAAGTTTAACTGATGAATTATCAAAATTATTAGATGAATTTAAGAAAAAATTTGAAACCCAGAAGAAAAAAGTAAGCCCCTATCATTTAGTTGATTTAGAGCAAGCTAGTGGAGCCGTAGAAGAAGCTCCTATTATTAAATTATTTGCCGCTATTTTAAAGTATGCTGTCCGCAGTAGAGCTTCTGATATTCATTTAGAACCTGAAAGGGAGGTATTGAGGGTACGTTTTCGGGTTGATGGGAATTTAAGCACTGTTATCACTTTACCCTTAATGGTTCACGCCCCGATTATTAGCCGTATTAAAATTATGGCTAATTTAAAAATTGATGAAAATCGTTTACCTCAAGACGGACGATTTGTGGCTATGATTGATGAAAAAGAAATAGATTTTAGGGTGGCCACTTATCCTACTAGTTTAGGGGAAAAAGCAGCCATTCGTATTTTGGATCCTACTATTGGTTTAAAAAGTATTTATGAGTTAGGGTTAATGGGGCAAAATTTAGAAATTTTAGAATCAGAAATTAAAAAACCGTACGGGATGATATTAATTACCGGACCTACTGGTTCTGGAAAAACTACAACTCTTTATGCTATTTTACACGTCTTGAATCAAGACGGTGTTAATATCGTGAGTTTAGAAGATCCAGTAGAGTATACCATTGAGGGTATTAATCAGTCGCAAGTTTTACCGGAGATTGATTACACTTTTGCACGAGGCCTGAGGCATTTAGTAAGGCAAGATCCTGATATTATTATGGTGGGAGAAATTAGAGACAATGAAACTGCTTCTTTGGCTGTTCAGTCAGCTTTAACTGGCCATTTAGTTTTATCTACTTTGCATACCAATAATGCTATTGGCGTTATTCCTCGTTTAATGGATATGGGAGTGGAACCATTTTTGATTCCTTCCTCGGTTAATTTAATGGTAGCTCAACGATTAGGGAGACGCCTTTGTCCTGATTGCAAAGAAAAAATTTTAGCTAATGAGATAGAAGCTAAAATTATTGAAGAAAATTTGGCCACTTTACCGGCAGCTCTTCAAAATAAATGGCCAAAACCGTATTATATTTATAAAGCCAAAGGCTGTCGGACTTGTAATAATAAGGGATATTTAGGCCGGGTAGGGCTTTTTGAAGCACTGAAAATGACTCCGGAATTAGAGCAAATAATTTTGACCCAACCTTCGCAAGATCAATTACACTTAGAGGCCAAACGACAAGGTATGATTAGTTTGCGTCAGGATGGTATTTTAAAGGTCTTAGAGGGTGTAATGAGTTTAGAAGAAGTACTGGCGATGACTGGAAAGTGATGATGCTGGGTATCAAGTATCAATTTTCAAGTATCATTTTTCAAGTATTAATTATCAAGTTATTTTGACTTTATTTTCTAATTATGTTATAGTAAAGAAAGTTTTAGATCTTTAAAAATTTTATTAAGGAGGAAAACTAATGCGGGCAATTCGGATAGAAGGAACTGAAGTTTTTGTTGTAAATGCCGGAGAAATAGTTTCGGCATTATTTTACTCCAAATCCTTAATGAGTAATAAGCCACCCAATAGTTTTGTGGTCAGAAATATCGAAGCCGGAGATCTGGTGCATAAAAGGTTGGGTTATTCCCAACCGAATATTTATTCTCGATTTTATTTTCTCAAAGAAATTAGTAAATGGTTGTTAATAAAAGGCGCGCCAGATAAAGTGGTGTTGCCTTATGTCGTAGAACTCAAAACATATAATCCCAAAAACAAAGATACCAGAATCCAAATAGCAACTGTTCAGTTACAGGTATATAGTTTTCTCACTGGTCTCTCAGATGAGAAGGTGGTGTTATACAACAATGAAATACAGAAGATTGATTACGAAACCTCCAGAAAGTACAATCCAGCTCTCTTTAAGTTGTCTCTTCAAACATTTTGGGAGATAACAAAAAAAATTACCAAATTGGAAAAAAATATCCAAGTAAATTTTGCAGATTTGATGAAAAGCGTAGAGCCCGGCAAAGCTAACCTCAAATAAAAATTAATTATATAATAATTAAGGAGCCACTTAGAGGGCTCCTTTTTAATTCGCTTTAATTAATATTAACAATAAGCGGGGCTGTTTATTTGCTTTTTTAGGCCAGATTTGATAAAATTCCTTTTAGGAATTGAAGGTTTGTAAGTTATGTCGTTCCCCAAAGATGGGTATTCAAAATTTTAAATAATTAATAAAAAAATGCCTATTACTACTTCAGCTAAAAAAGCGTTAAAGAAAAATTTAGCGCAAAGGAAAATAAATAAGGAGAAAAAGGAAACAATTAAAAAAACTAAAAAAGAGTATTTAAATTTAATAAAGACTGGTAAAATTGAGGAAGCTAAAAAAATTTTACCGAATTTGTATCAGCTCGTAGATAAAGCTGCTAAAACTAATTTAATTAAGAAAAATAAAGCTAGCCGTTTGAAATCGCGTTGGGCTCAAAAAATTGAAAATCCCAACAAATTACCAAAAACATAATGGTAAAGCCATTATCTGGTGAGATAAGGCTTGGGCTTATTTAGTAGGGGTATTTATTTTCATTTTGGGAGGAGATATGTCAGTCGTTTTTTGAGGGCCTTAATCAGAAAAAAAGATTTTTATCTCCGAAATTTTAATATTTACCGAGAGTGGATTCGTAGATCAGTTGTACCTAACAGAAAATTAATTATTTTGCTTTTTATTTTTTTTATTTTTTTATTTTTTTTATTTAATTAATTTTTGTAATTTTTATTTAATTTTATAATCCCATTTTTTACTTTATATGCCATTCGTTTTTGAGAATCTTCCTCAGAGTGGCGATATTAGGTTAAGGGTTGTAGCTGATTCTAAAACAGAATTATTTCAAGGAGCGCTGGAGGGCATGCTAGGCATTATCAAACCTGAGATACAACAAGGTTCTTTTAAGGTTATCAAAGTAGATATTCAAGCTGCAGATTTGGCTACGCTCTTAGTTGATTTCTTAAATTTTGTTTTAGCCCAGATGAATATTCATTTAGTTGCTTTTTCTACAATTTATTTTCAATCTTTAACCGATCAAACTTTAAGCGCCAAGTTGAAAGGCCAGCCCTATAAACGATTGACGGAAGAAATTAAGGCAGTTACTTATTATAATTTAAAAGTAGGGCTTCAGAGCAATGGGAAGTGGGAAGCCAGCGTGGTATTTGATATTTAACGATATGTTGGGGTAGGTTAACCATTGGATTTTTACAAATAAAAATTTAATTTATTAGGTATGCTGCACGAAAATTTTATTAAAATTAATGATTATTTGTGGGAAGCTCCTAAAAGTTTAAGGAATGAAATGAGGGTACCTGCTCGAGTTTATATTTCTGAAGATATGAAGAAAGATACAGAGGAGGAAGCATTTCAACAATTAATAAATTTAACCACTTTGCCCGGTATAGTTAAATATTCTTTAGCGATGCCTGATATTCACACTGGTTATGCTTCTCCTATTGGGGGCGTAGCTGCTTTAGATGCCAAAGAAGGTGTTATCTCTCCGGGTCTTTGTGGTTATGACATAAATTGCGGAATGAGATTATTAAAATCAAATTACACCTTGGAGGAAATAAGACCCCAATTAGATAAAATAGCTTCTAAAATTCAACGAGAAATTCCTTCTGGGTTAGGGAAGGGAAGAGGCCAATCAATGAAATTTTCTCTAACGGATATTGATAAAATTTTAGCAGGTGGCGCCCAGTGGCTGGTGGAACAAGGTTATGGGGAAAAAGAAGATTTGGATAACTGTGAAGCCAATGGCAGATTGGAATGGGCTCAAGTTAAGGCAGTTTCTCTTTTAGCTAAACAGCGAGGACAAGATCAGGTTGGCACTTTAGGTTCTGGTAATCATTTTTTAGAAATTCAAAAAGTAGCAGAAATTTTTGATGAAGAAACAGCTAAAATCTTTGGTCTGTTTCCAAATCAAGTAGTGATTATGATTCATACTGGCTCCCGCGGTTTAGGGCATCAAGTTTGCACGGATTATTTGAAGCTAATGGTAGAAGCAATGAATCGTTATGGTATCAAGGTGCCTGATAGAGAATTAGCTTGCGTGCCGTTTACGAGTCAAGAAGGTCAAGATTATTTTGGGGCTATGGCTGGAGCGGCTAATTTCGCTTGGGCTAATCGGCAGCTGATCACTTATTTTATTAAAAAAGTTTGGAAAGAAACATTTGGTCAGCAGGCCCAATTGACAAGTCTATACGATGTAGCGCATAATATTATCAAAAGAGAGAAGTATTCAATTGGAGGAGAGGAAAAAGAGTTATTAGTGCATAGAAAGGGAGCCACTCGTGCGTTTCCTCCTAATCATTTAGAAATTTCGGAAAAGTATAAACTAAGTGGGCAACCAGTTTTGATTCCGGGGTCTATGGGCACTAGCTCTTATATATTAAAAGGAGTGGCTACAGGGGAACAATCTTTTTATTCTACTTGTCATGGTTCAGGTAGAATAATGTCTCGACATGCGGCAATTCGTGTTTTGGATCCTTACGAGATTGTTAATAATACGAGAAAAAAAGGAATTATAGTTAAAGTGTGGTCTTTAAAAGGGTTAACAGAAGAAGCGCCGCAAGCGTATAAAAATATAGATGAAGTAGTGGGGGTAGTACACAAGGCCGGTTTATCTCTTAAGGTAGCTAAATTGATACCTTTAGCAGTGATAAAAGGAGAATAAAAAACCCCAAGGCCTATTGCTGCGCTACAAAATTTAAATAATTGATAATTTTTTAATTTTTGAATCACATTTATGTTATTTATTGTTTGCTGGCGAATCTAGGGGTATTAAATTAATAATTCAGTTCCAAGATGTTTACTATGATATCTTGTAATAAGAGGTAAGGATAAAATGGGTAGAAAGTTAGGTTTTAAATTTGATACTTGCGCCTTTTTAATTTTACTTTTATACTATTATGGTAACTGGTCGTAAAAAATTTAATAAATAAACTATTATGGCAGAAAAACGAATTGGTAAAATTACTCATTATTTTGATAAAATAGGGGTGGCGATTGTAGAATTATTAGGTAATCTATCCCTAGGCGATCATATCCATGTTAAAGGAACTAATACTGATTTC
>MWBJ01000021.1 GCA_002069525.1 Parcubacteria group bacterium ADurb.Bin305
TAAGGATGAGTTTGTTTTAGAGTTAGAACAAGTCTCTAAAACTGGGGATTTAAAGAGAGGTAAAGAATTAAAAGCCATATTAGAACAAAGTAAAAATGCCTTAAAAGAAAAGGTTTGGCTTCTTCAATGGGAAAAATTTGATAGATACTGCCTAAAGCAGGTAGAAAGAAAACACCACTATAAAGTTATAGAAACCTTAGAAGGTCATACCGGCTCAGTGTATACTCTCCAAGTTCTGCCTGATGGACGAATTGTTTCAGGAAGCGATGATGATACTATAAAAATCTGGGAAAAAGACTCAAGTGGCCTTTACCAAGTTACAGAAACCTTAGAAGGTCATACTGGCGCAGTAATTGCTCTCCAAGTTCTTCCTGACGGACGAATTATTTCAGGAAGCGGTGATGATACCATAAAAATTTGGGACAAAGACTCAAGTGGTCTTTACCAAGTTACAGAAACCTTAGAAGGTCATACCGGCCCAGTGTTTACTCTCCAAGTTCTGCCTGATGGACGAATTGTTTCAGGAAGCGATGATCATACCATAAAAATCTGGGACAAAGACTCAAGCGGTCATTACCAAAATACAGAAACTTTAGAAGGTCATACCGGCTCAGTGTTTATTCTCCAAGTTCTGCCTGACGGACAAATTGTTTCAGGAAGTAGTGATCATACCATAAAAATCTGGGACAAAGACCCAAGTGGCCACTATCAAGTTACAGAAGGTTTAAATGGTTTAAAAGGTCATGATCACGGGATTAATACTCTCCAAGTTTTTCCTGATGGACGAATTGTTTCAGGAGGTTATGATGGCACCATAAAAATCTGGGACAAAGACCCAAGTGGTTACTACCAAGTTATAGAAACTTTAACAGGTCATTATGATTCAGTGTATACTCTCCAAGTTCTGCCTGATGGACGAATTGTTTCAGGAAGCGGTGATGGTACCATAAAAATCTGGGACAAAGACCCAAGTGGCCACTATCAAGTTACAGAAACCTTAAAAGGTCATAAGGATTCAGTGTATACTCTCCAAGTTCTTCCTGATGGACGAATTGTTTCAGGAAGCAGGGATGACATCATAAAAATCTGGAATGGAGAATAAATAAAACTAAAGGAATAAGGAGTTAATTAACCCCTGACTCAATACTTTGAAACCTTTAAAACCTACCTCTCAATATTACCACGAAACCGAAATAATACTAAGAGGATAAATAAGTTATGTGTTATTCAATGCTTTTAATAATTCAATTATAGATGATGACCTTAATCTAGGGGGGGGATTCATCTCATATTAGCAATTGCTGTGTCCAGTATGCATTCTAGTTCTTTAGTGCTCATCAAGTTCAGTTGGCCGATAACTATACTATGTGTTCCTTTTTTAGGTGTGGTGTTCGCGGCGAAGTGTGTTTATTCCTATGCGGTAATTTCAAAAGAAAACGGCTTAAAATATATTTCACAAGATGGTAAAAATTAGAACTTAATTTAAATAAAAATTTATTAGATCAAAGGTATTTATGGTAGAAAAATTTAAACAACCTAATAAATCCATTGAAGAAAAAGAGGTTATTTTGCAACCGCCAACTAATTTGGTGGAATTTTTATACTCCCAAGCGTTATCCAATGAAAGTTATGAAGATGTGGCTTTAGCTTTAGAGAGAGCGGAGGCTCTACAAAATTTTCGTAAAAAAACCTCTGAATTGCCTTTTGGTAGTTTTAGCGAAATTGTGGAAGGTATAACCAATATAAATCAGGCGCCATTTTCCGAAGAAACCCGGAAAGAGTATAAAGAAAAATTTGTCAGCGAGATGCTTAATAAAGTTAATCGATTTTCTCCTAGAGTGGCGGATTTATATCAAGCTATGTTGGCAGAAATAATTGAGCAACCATATAAACCGCATTTTGACATTACGCAGGAGAAGATGGACGAAATGAAAAAATCAGGTGATTTTTATGTTTTGTTATCCCCAAATATTTCTTGGGATATTAAACTCAACCGTATAGAGTCGCGATTGATTGATTATTTGGCCGGCGTCAGGGCTTTAGATAAACGGGAGCAAAATGAAATGGATGATGATGTGCGTGAGTGGCGACAAGAACAATTAAAAAAAGCGCCTTCTCAACCCCCCTCCAGAAAAAACGAAACCAAGCCCGGAGTAGACCCCTTCGAGCGGCTTAAAGAGGGTGAGCGAGTTCCGGCAATTTGGTCAATTTATCCGGCTTGGGGCGGTTATTATAAAGAGCAATCGTTTTCCCAATGGGATAGTCAAAGAAATGTTTGGACAGAAGAAGGTTATACTTATAAAGATGTTGAGACTATTCCTTTATCGAATAACCAAGATGTTAAGAAGGGGCCAATTGATATTACAATGACCGCTAAAATTGTTACCGGCCAGTGGATTAATTTACCCATTCCTTATACTCATAGTTTGTCTAAAATTGAAGCCGGTAGTAAATCTTGGCAGGCACAACAGGATCAAAATGGCGATTTGGTTATTTTTGTTGAAGGCCATGGCGAGAGTCAAGAAGTAAAAGTGGTGTTGGCACCCAATCCTAATAAGAAATTTATTTCCTCAGAACCAAGTAAAATCAAGATTCCGAATATGCCGGCAGAATTTTCTGAAGAAACGAATAAAAAATTGGAAGAAATTAAAAATACAAAATCAGGGAATATAAGTAGAGCCAGCGCTTTAATGTCTTATGTAAAGTCGCGAATTAAATATTTGGCACCCAAAGATTATACTGAAGCTGAACGATATAATAGTGCTTACAATAACCATTCTAAAGGTTTTGCTGGAGCAGTGGATGAACTTAAAGAGGGTGATTGCGATGTGGTTAATACTTATTTTGCTGCTTTATGCGTCAAACTTAATATACCTGTTAGGCATTGTATAGGTCATAGTGTAAAAGGTAAAGATGAAGAGGGGTATTCCAATATTAATTCTGGTACTGGTCATGGTTGGAGCGAGGTTTGGAACGAAGTTAAAAAAGAATGGGTAAGAATGGATGCCACGCCTCCGGGAGATACTAATTTGGAAGAAGATAACGAAAAAACAAATGAAGAATCTGTGGCCGGTGATTACAATGCAGAGGAAATTGTTTGCCCCACTGAGGAGCAACTGGAGGCTTTAAGAAAAAAATTAGCCGAACTTAAAGAAAAGTTAAGTTATACTAAAGAAGAACGACAATTAGCTGAAGTTGCTTCTATAGAACTTAAAGAAGCTCGACAGATTGTTAAAGAAATACATGAAGCAGAATTAACCAGTTTACCCTCAGGCGAACTGGTGATTGATGCTTTAGCAAAACTTTTTAATAGTATCGTGGAATCTCGCAAAGCCACCATGCTTAGTTATGAAGGTCCGGTGCGCAAACGGGAAGGTGGTGAATCTATAGAAGATATTGTGCGTCACAAAATTGGCATTTTATCAGGAGAAACAGATCCGCTTTCCCGCGAAAAACCAACTGAAGAAATAAAAGAGGAAAAAATTTTAGGCGGTTTTGATCTTTATCTTATAGGTGATAAATCCGGTTCTATGGAAAGGATGAGTGAAAATGAAGCATTATGGCAAATTCAGCGCCGGGCAATATATCTAATACTTTCTTCTCTGTATCATTTTGAAAGGAATTTAGAAAGGGCCAACCTTTCAAAAGACAACTCACTTTCTGTGCGCACCCAAGTAATTTCTTTTCGGGGGAGTAATGCCGACGAGATCGATGTCGATAAACCCTTATCAACTAATTTTAACGCCCAAGACAAAGTAAGGCTTTGGCATAGTTTAACAGAGCAAGGGGGTGGTAATGGCGATCCTGAAGCACTCAGTGTAATTTACGAACAAATTAAAAAAGAAGCAGAAGAATTAAAAAAACAAGGAATAAAAGATAATCGCTTGCGGCTTATCATAACTTGTTCGGATGGTGGCTATGTTGACGATGATAGCGCCAAAATGCAAATGTTAGCAAAAATGTTTTATGAATTAAAAGCTAACGTGATTTTGGTAGGATTGGGTCTTACTGAAAGCGCTGCTAATGTACCCATAGTAATGAATAACCCGCCTTATAGTCGCGGCGGAATTGTTAAAAATATAAATAATTTACCCATAGTAGTGGCTAAAGAAGTGGTGTTGGAAGCTATTAAGCTTTTTCCAGAAAAAGCTAGAGAGGGTGCCAATCAAATAATAAAGCACTCACTTGATAAGTTTAAAAATATGTAGTACTATGAATAAAATATTTTTTAACTTTACTTGTCTTTTAATAAGGTAAGATAAAATAGATAAGATACAATCACAAAATTTAAATTTTTAAAATTATGGAGAAAACAAAATTACCTTTTAATTCATTAGAAGCTGGAAGTGATGAGAAAGAAAAAAGAAAAGAAGCAATTGTTAATTATATTCAAGAAGAGATAATAGCTCATAATAAATCTTTAGGAGAAGATGAGGAAAAAGAAATAAAGGATTATTTTCAAAAACTAAGTCCGCGTGACAGGGCAGATGCTTTATATGAAAAAATAATGGCTTATACTATAGATAAACAAACTGGGATTACGAGGAAAGAAGGAAAGGGTACGAATAGTGACGAAAAAAATGAAGAATTACCGCCGGATCCTTATCTTATTAGCGAAATAAAAGTTTTATTTGCTGATAAAGAAACCAAAGAATTATTTTCTGATATTTATACTCAGTCGCGATTAGAAGCAAAAACATTTCGTCTTTCTGAATTAGGTAATTTTTGGAATAATTTAAATAAAGAAATTAAACGCAAAGAAGAAATTTATAAACAATTAGAAAGAGATATTCATCTTAATAAAATTACCAATAAAACGGCTCTTTCGGCAGCTCGATCACGGATGGGTCTTTTAGCAGATAATCTTTTGGCTTTAAAAAGGCGAAAACAGGAAGTAGAGCAACTAAAAAATTTTCCCCATATAGTGGAAAATACAGATATTGTAGCTAATTTTCAGTATGAAAAATTGAAAGAGTATAAAAAACAGCTTGATGAGGGTTTTGTGTGGTTGCCGTCTCGGGAAAAAATTCATCAACAAATTGTTAGCGCTATTCTGAATTTTCGTTGGCCTGTTCTAATTGGCGAAGCTGGTAGTGGTAAGTCGCAGCAAGCCAATGCCGCAGCCCTAGAGCTTACAGGTTATCCTCCCACTGAAATAGAATGCGAACGCACTACGGGCGAAAAGCAGTTAATCATGGATAAAGAGATAGATCCCCAAACTGGAGGAAGTTATGATCGGTATGGTCCTCTAATGGAGGCATTTACTGGCTATGAAAATTCTATTCAAACAGAGCCAAAAGTTAAAACAGGTAGAATTGCTCGTTTCGATGAGTCTACTCGTTTAGGAGAAAGGGCTTACTCTATTATTAAAAAAGCTCGTCAGAAAAAAACGGGCGATGATTTTTATGGTCGGCCGGTTTTAGCTGGAGCTGGCGCTATTTGGACCACTAACCCAATAGGGCCTCGTTATCCTGATCGTTCTATGCCAGATCCAGCTATGAGGCGGGAGTTAGCAGAGATTCAGGTTGATTACCCCGAAATGTCAAAAGACAACCCAGAACTTTACGAATTCGCTTTAGCTGCTTTGTTTGATGATAATAATTATATTCAGGTAGCTAAAGAAGAATTAGCGCCAGCTTATGAGACAAAACAAATTCCTGAAGACCAAAGAGAAATTTTACCAGATGGCAGCGTAGTTGTTGCTAAGCAGGAATTGGTGGAAAATATGGCTGATAAAAGACATGGCGCTTTGTGGCGTTTTTGTGCCGCTATTAAATCGTTGCAAGATAGTTTTGTTTATGGCAATGCTCAGGTAGAACGATACCCGGATAATTTATTACGTTTCCAAGAAGATGCAGATGGTAATATTGAAATAGTCACAGAAGGAAGCGGTCAGCCCCTGACACTATCCACTTCTACTGTTACTTTGGGTGAATTATCAAGTTGGTTGAAAGGTTTTAATGAGAGGCGGCAAAAAGAGGCTGAAGAATTCCGGGTAGAAACGTTTACTGAATGGTTAAATTTCAAAATAAATACCTACATAAATCAAGCCGATAAATCAGATAAAGAAAAAATCAAAGCTATTTTTAGACATTTTGGTTTTCTTGATGAAAGCGTAATAGTTGATATAAGTCAGGCTAAACCTTTGACACCTAAAGAAATTGGTTATTTGTCACCTCGGGTGCCGCGACCGGTAATAATAGAAAAACCCACGGTAATTAAAGATGAGAAAGAAGTTCAAGTAGAACAACCTAAAGAAGTTAAAGAATATGAAACCAAAGAAGTTCTTTTGGAAAACGGTGACAGAGTTCTTATAAAAACTCGTGAATTTACTATTGAACAAGGACTATTTGACATCCAAGCGAAAACATTAGTACCTTTGGTGGTGGTCCAAGGAACGAATTTAAGAATCAATAACAAAGAATTTTCTTATAGCGGTGTGGTGGAAGATGAAAATAGTCCTTATAACGGACAACCGGTGGTGCAATTAGCTGGCGAAGAATTGTATCAGATTATTAATTCTGAAGACTTAGATAAAGGAATTTTTTTCTATGACTCTGAAGAATTAATAGCGGATATAGATGTAATGAAAGATGATATTGAGGAATTTTGCGAGATGGAGAAATGTGAAGTCGAAGCTGGGACTGAAAAGAAATAAGTCCATATCAAAGGAAATTAATATAGACTTATTTCTTTAAAGGCGGGAAAGAGTTATTCTTTATTATTTATAGTTTTTAATGTCTAATTCATTGTTTTTAAGCTTTTTTAAGATGCCTATATTGGTTAAGATATTTTTTGAGTTTCGCATTGTTTCTTTAATTCTTGAAAGGACAGATTTTCTAAAGGTTAGAGTTTAATCTCTAAGATCTTTTTCTTTTCCTTTAAGATAGTCTTTAATTCTCTAACCTTGGTTAAATCGCGTTATTCTTGCTTTGCTAAGCCCAACTCTAAAACAAACTCATCTTTAAGAGCCTTTAATTCTTCATATTCTTTTCTTAATTTAGCACATTGAGATTCCATTATTTCTATTGATTTTATTTATTTTCCATCCCAGATTTTTATGGTATGATCCCTGCCCCC
>MWBJ01000022.1 GCA_002069525.1 Parcubacteria group bacterium ADurb.Bin305
ATTTGAACCCGCGACCTCACCCACCCCAAGGGTGCGCGCTACCCCTGCGCTACAGCCCGATTTTCTATAAACAAGAATTAATTTATGTCTGTAATAAATGTTTCTTGGCAATGGCACACGCTGATGTTACAGCCACTCCTACTTCTGACATAATTGGTATTAATTTGGGATCACATGTTATAATCTCCAGAGTAAAGGGATTGCCTTTAATTACTGGCAAACCTAAATTTTTAACAAAATACTCTTCGACCCCCTTTAAATTAGCGCCTCCTCCTATTAAAATAATTTTTTCCACTTTCCTTTGGGTTCTAATATAAAAAGCATTGATAGCTTTTTCTGCCTCCCTTTTAATAGCATCTACCATCGGGATCATCAGATTAAACAAATCTATTTCACTATCGGATTGCAAATTAAGACCATAGGATTTTTTCAAAGACTCTGCTCTAAAAGGATCTACCCCTAAAGCGCTAGCTATAACTTGAGTTAAATTACCGCCGCCTATATCTATATTAGAGATTGAAGTTAAAATAGAACCATCAACAATAGAAATTGAACTAATCCTACCCCCTATGTCAACAAGAGCAAAAGGAGCTTGATCTTGACTGCCAAACATTTCAGCTAAAGCTACACCTTCTAACTCTAACCCTTTCAGATTAAGTTTAGCGAAAGCAGCTGTTTGACTATAGCGTTTAACTGTATCCATAGATACAGCCACTAATAAAATAGTAATTTTGCCCTCGCTTTTTTTCACAATCTGCCAATCAAGTACCATTTCTTGTGGGGTAAACGGCAAATATTGACTAGCTTGAAACTTAATTGCTTGAGCTAATTCTTTATTAGACATCTCAGGAAAATCAATAAGATTAACAAATCCTGCAAAATTCGGTAAAGTCATAAAAACTTCTTGATTATAAACCTTCATAGAATCTAAGAGACGACGAATAAATACAGCTGTACTTTCTTCGAGTAACTTAAAATCCATTGTTTGAAAAGCATCGTTTACTCTTTCTAAATAACCATACTTCTCTAAAATACCATAATTAAACATTTCTATTTTATCCTTTTTTTTACGCAAAGCTACCGCCTTAATAGAGGTGGTACCAATTTCTATGCCTAAAATAGGTTTTGATCCAAAAATAGCCATTTAATTACCAAATTTACCGATATTTCCCCAAAACTATATGATTATAAGACTAAATAAATTATATCAAATTTAATAATAAAAAACAAATAACAAAACTACACATCAAACCAAAAACAACTCTACCCTTTGGCTAAAACCAAACCTATAATCTGCCGGGCTTTATTACCTTTTAGAATTTTGGCAGCTTCCAACATCGTAGCACCAGTAGTTATCACATCGTCAATTAATAAAATATTTCTATTGTGCACTATTTGGGGTTTACTTATTGTAAAAATTCCTTTAGCATTTTCCAAGCGACTGTGTTTATCCTTAAGAGAAGCCTGTGCTTGATTATTTTTGATCCGAACCAAGGGCTTATTAGAAATTTCTAAAGAAAAATATTGAGCTACAACTTGAGCTAATAATTCTGATTGATTAAATCCTCGAAGCTGATATTTCCGACGATGAAGCGGAATAGGAATTACTAACCAATTGAGGTCAAGCAAAGTCGACCAATTGGTTCGCTCTAAAAAAGAAATTATTAATTGACTTAAGGGTGTTTTTAAGGCTACAATTTTATTGTACTTAAACGCAAAAATCAGCTCACGCACTAATTCATTGCTATAATCAGTAGCCGCGCCTAAGGCTGTCAGAGACAAATGATGAGAACAATTTGACACTTTTTCAATAGTCAATTTAGAATTTATAATCGTTTTTGAGAGTAACACATTTTTACCGCAAATGGGACAAATAAAATTATAAGCAATGGGTATTTTAGAAAGACAATCAGAGCAAATAGGAAAATTTGTTACCTCTTTATGGCAACCTAGACAAAACCAAGGAAATAGCGTCTCTAAAAAAAAGAACCAAAGTTTTTGAAAAACATTATGGAGTTTTGTCCAAAACGATATACGGTGGGGCATATATATTCAAAAAATTTAAACACTAATTTTAAGAAGAACGCCTCAATCTATGACAACGAAATAGCTTCTACCGGACAATTTTTACTGGCTTCATCTAAACATTTTTTATTTTTTTCAAAATCCGCCTTTTTTTTAATTTGTGATTTTCCATTTTTAATTTCAAAAACATTTGGACAAATAATGGCGCACATTCCGCAACCTAAACATTTATTTTGATTAATTTTTACCTTCATAATTTACTTAACTTGATTATATTTTAATAGTTCTGATTAGTTATTGCACTGTATTTTTATTGTTTTTAAAACATTTTTTCTCCTTGTTAGAAGTTCATAGGAATTATTCTATAATACCATCTAAATTAACGTCGTAGAGAATTGCCTCCCCAATTAATCTATAAGAAATCAATTCTTCGCTAGTAAACCAAATAGCTATTTCCCGATCTGCTTCCCAAGTAGAGGATGAAGCATGAATTAAATTTCTTACAGCTCGATTATCAAAATCAGCTACTTCATAAGAATCAAGGGTAAAATCACCCCTAATGGTACCGACATCAGAAGACAAAGGTTCAGTGGCTCCAGTTATTTTTCGAATAATTTTTACCGCGTTCATTCCTTCAAACACCATCGCTATAATAGGCCCGGAGGTCATATATTTTTTTAACTTACTCAAAACCATTTCCCCCAAATCTTCTGCCTCGTTGGTAGGTGGCTCAATACCTTTAGTTCGATAACTCTCCAAAAACCTCTGACCAGTTTTTTGCTTCCACTCAGGATCAACAGTATAATGTCTTTCTATCTGATCTTCGTTGGCTAAAATCATTTTTAAGCCGACCAGCTTCAAACCGCTTCTTTCGTACCTCTTTATAATTTCCCCTATTAACCCGCGCTGAACACCATCCGGTTTAATTAAAACCAAAGAGCGTTCTTGTTTATTAATCATACATTTTTAAATTTATAGTTTAAATTTTGTATTTTTTATTTTTATATTTTTTATTTGCATCTAGAAATAAACTTAATCACCAACCTTCAAAGTAATAATACCACGTTCAATTAAATTTTGCCAATTAGGACTGCTAATTGCCCCTAACCACGCCAAAAATTTTCTAGATTCATTTTGATCCATAAACTCTAATTGACTTTGACGGCTCTTAATTGGAATGAGATAAAAAACTACCTCATTAGGTGTTAATTTAAGACCAACCGCTAGTTCTTCCTGCACCTCTTTAGAAAAATACATATCAAATACAAAATTTCCCAAAGAATAAAAAATTGGTTTTCCTTGATATTCTTCTATGGATTGAACTACATGGGGATGGTGACCAATTATAGCGTCTACTCCAGCATCTATTAAAGAATGGGCAGTAGTTTTCTGAAAGGTATTGGCTAAATGAGTATATTCATTGCCCCAATGCGGAGTAACTATAATATAAATATTAGGATCTTGTTTCTTTATTTGCTTTACCTGCTCTATAATTTCATTAACACAAGTAATATTATTATAAACTAAATGAGCCCCAATAAATAGAATTCTGCCATTTTGATAACTATATCGAGCCTCACAGCTTTGATAATCCCCTAAAGAAAACAAACCGTATTCTTCTAAATGTTTTCTAGTCTCTAACAGCGCCGCACTACCTTTATCCTTCATATGATTATTCGCTAGGTTTAAGACAGTAAAACCTAAATCTTTTAACAAACCAACTACTTCCACTGGATAAGCAAAATTTACAGATTTCAAAGATACTGGCAAAGCATTTTCCATAACCGGCCCTTCTAAATTCCCATAAACTATATCAACCCCTTTAAACATTTTTTTAATTTTTATAAAAGGATACTCTAAGCCATATTGTTGAGTATACTTATCTACTCCTCGCGCCATCATAATATCGCCAACCAATAAGGCAGACTGCGAAACCTGCGTCTCTGTTTTTCCTATACTAAAAATGAGCGAGCAAAATGACTTTGGTGTTGATTCCTCAATTATAACCTTAGAGGCTGGATAAGATGTTATCGTCGAACTTACTGTTGGAATAACAAGCTGCGCGTGCTCCATCCTCTTTAATAATGAAAAATACCTCACGGCATATAAAACTTGCCAACAATCAACATCTAAATTTGGAAACTCCTTTTCTTCAAAATTAATCAAAGTCCTTAAAGATTTTACCTGATGCAATAAAAGTAAATTATCTGGTAAATCCTGACTAAAATTAGTGCTTCCTATTAAAACAAGGTGCGCTGAGTCAAAAGTATTTAATTCTTCTACAATTTGCCTTATTTCTTGCTTCGTGGCCAAGGGTGAAACTAAAATAGACACCACTGCTACTTGTGGAAAATACTTTTTCACTAAAGGAGATAAATTAGATACTCCTTCCTCCAAAGTTATGCTAAGGTCGCTGACTCGCACTAAAGGATTTTGCCTAAAAGTAGTGGTAATATTTAATAAATCGTTATTCTGTCCATCAAAGTTAGAACCAATAATAAAATGACTTTCTGTTAAAGCAGTTTGATTATGAGAGTCTGGAGATATTAAAACAATAGTTTTAATACCGGAATAATTATTTAAATTCTTAAAAAATTCCTCTGTAATTTCAGAGGCTTGTTCATCAAAAGGCACTATCCCTCCAGCTACTGTTAATGAAGACGAAGCAGCCGGATGAGGCTCATCTGAAAACCGCTTAAAACACTGCTCACCATTTCCACAATTATAAAAAAAATTAGAAAAAATAAGATTATAAAAAATAAGTGAGATCAAAAATATCGCTACTAACCCACTTAGAAATAAGAATCTTTTTAATTGTATTTTATTGGTGGTGCCTAAGAAACGTTTAATTGCCTTCATTTCAACTAAATAAGATAAATAAGATTACCTTAATTAACAACGATGCTTAATTGTCCTTAATAATTTTTAAACGCAGCTCTCTTAATTGTTTCTCATCAATTTCTGCTGGCGCCTTAATCATTAAATCTCTCCCATCACCAGTTTTGGGAAAAGCAATTACTTCCCTAATTGAGGGTTCATTAAGTAAAATCATTAAAACTCTATCTAAACCTAAAGCAATTCCTCCATGCGGAGGAACGCCAAAATCAAAAGCCTCTAATAAATGACCAAATTGTTGATTAATTGTTTCTGGAGAATGCCCTAACAGTTCAAACACTGCTTCCAATAATTCAGGCTCACTAATCCTTAAAGAACCCCCGCCTATTTCGTACCCATTCAATACCACATCGTATTGATGAGCCATAATGGTATGAGGAGCTTGTTTTATTCTAGTTATTAACTCAGGTAGAGTTTCTTGAGGTAAAAATTGAGGCCTAGTAAAAGGATGATGTACAGCATCCCATCGTTTTTCGCCCTCCTTCCATTCAAAAAGCGGAAAATTTACCACAAAAGCAAAAGCTAATTCATCAGAATCATTTTTATTTTGACGAAGATCTGGTCTATCTGAACAATATTGAGATATGGCTTCGTTATAATTCAACCTAATAAAGGGATATTGGGTAATTTTTTTGTTGGGAAAAAATTTCTCTATTAATTCTTTCAACATTTTTTCAATTAAGCCTAAAATATCTTCTTCTTCGATAAAATCCATTTCTATGTCTAATTGAGTAAATTCTGGCTGACGATCACCTCGTGAATCTTCGTCGCGAAAACAACGTACTACCTGAAAATACCGTTCTATTCCTCCCACCATTAATAATTGTTTATATTGCTGAGGACTTTGGGGTAAAGCATAAAATCTGCCGGGATCTAGCCTTGAAGGAACCACAAAATCTCTCGCTCCTTCAGGGGTAGATTTGGTTAAATAAGGCGTCTCTACTTCAATAAAACCGTAAGATGCCAAATAATTCCGAATAAATGAAGTTGTTTTAAAACGATTAATAAGATTTTGCTGCATCCTGCTGCGCCGTAAATCTAAATACCGGTACTTTAATCTTAACTCTTCACTAATTTCCCGACCCTCAGTCTCAATTTCAAAGGGTATAATTTTAGCTGGTGAAATAATTTCTAAATCAGTTACTTCAATTTCCAATTCACCTGTAGAAATTTTAGGATTTATCATAGCTTCTGGCCTTGAATTTACTATCCCGGTCACGCCTATTACCCATTCAGATCGCAACTTTTCTGCTTGAGCGTAAACCTCTTTATGATTTGGTGTAAAGACCAATTGAACTACTCCTGTTTTATCTCGCAAATCAACAAAGATAATTTTACCATGATCTCTACGATTAGCTACCCAGCCCAAAACATGTGCCTCTTTTCCTTTATATTGAAGAACTTCTTCGATCCATAAACGTTTCATAAAATAGATAATTAAATAAAATTAAAAAAAATTAACAAATAAGCAAAATGGCTAATATTATATTATGATTATTTCTATTTTAGCTAGTTTGCGCTTAAAAAGCAAGCAGAACTTAGTTTTTAATTAATTTAACACCCTGAGGAGTTAATTCTAAAATCACAGTACCATCAAGATCTGTCCGCAACAATTTAGTAGACAGAAACTTATACCTTTCTATAATTTCAACTGCCGGATGACCAAAGCTATTCTCCCCAACTTCAATAACAGCAATTTTAGGGGTTAAATGCGACAAAAAGTCGTTAGAATTACTAGAGTTTGAACCGTGATGTGGTACTTTAAGAGCAAAGATATTGGACAATAAATTCGGCAATAAATTAATTAAATTTTTTTCCTGCCGCGACGAAATAT
>MWBJ01000023.1 GCA_002069525.1 Parcubacteria group bacterium ADurb.Bin305
AATGTTACAAAATAAGCAATTAAAGAGGTTAAAGCAGCAGCTACAATTCCATATTTGGGAATAAAAATTATATTTAAAATAATATTAATACACACACCCGGTAACCAAAGATATACTGTTGGCCACGGAATTCCTTTAGAAGCCAAAAATTGAGTTAAGAAGCTAATAAGGGACCAAAAGTATGCTGCCGGCAATAAAATATAAAACGCTGGCAGAGAAGCTAAGAATTGATTGCCAAAAATTAAAGAAATGAACAATTTGCCAAAAATAAAACAGATAAGAATAATAAGACCCACAATAAAAGAAGTAATTCGGCACACTTTGAGGGTTAGATCGAGGGCTTGTTCTTGATTCTCGGTAATTTTAGGAAATAAAACTAAAGTAATACTGGAAACTAAAAGCAAAATTCCATCACAAAAACCAACTGCTAAAGAATACAAACCAACTTCTTCTAATCCTCGAAAATAATTAAGAATATAAATATCAGAACGTAAAATTAAAAAAGCTAGTAAACAAGCTAAATAAGAACGAAATCCATAGCTAATGGTTTGTTTAAAAATCTCTTTATCAAACTCTATAGGAAAACCATATTTTGAGAAAAAATAAATAGTATAAATGACAGCGGGTAAAATCATTAGTAAAAGATAATAAATAACTGAAACACGCATATCTAATTTTAAAAGACAGGCAAATAGTATTAAACCGATGAATAATAACACCTTTGATAGCAAGCTCGCCAAATTAAAAAATTTAAATTCCTGTTTGCCAACAAATATTCCTTGATAAAAATTTTCCCAAAGAACAAAAGGAACTGTAAATAACGATAAGAGAAAATACCTAATTCCTATATCCCCTTTTCCTAAAATCTGTTCGGGATAAAAACGATATAATAACGCAAAAACTACAATAAAAATATAACCAATGATTAAACCTAACCAAAAAGAATTATAAAAAGATTTTTTTGTTTTTTCCTTATCTTGCGCAACAAAATAAGTGTTAGCATTACCCAAACCAAAATGACCAAAATTTAATGCCAAACTTGGCAAAAAAGCCGCCATAGTGAACACCCCTTTTCCAACCGGTCCAAAAGCCCGGGCAATAATTATAGTAGATAAAGCAGAAAAAAGAGCGATTAAAATTCTGCTAATAGTATTGAAGGTAATATTATGAATAAAGGAAGCCATTAAAAATTATTAGAATGAAGTTTTTAATTATTGATTTAAGGTCACCTAGCCTCTATTCTTCTGAAATCTTTTCGGTTTCTTCTTCAGTAAATTCTTTCTTGGAGGTTTCTTTCTTAGGAATTTCTGTAGTCCAACCCATTGCCAGCACCATTAATCCTACAAAAAAGATAATCAAACCCAAACACCCTAAGAAAACCCTGATGAAAAATGGCCACCATAAAACTAACACACCATATAAACCAAAAATTATTAAGATTACCCCCAAAACAATTAAAAGCACCTTTTTAAACATAATAATTATAAAATTAAAATTAAATGTATGGAATCGACCTAATTAAATTAACTTAACTTAATCATTAATATCGTCAAGAGATAATTAAGAGATAATTGCCGACGACGTATACCATCTATTTATCGGCTGATTTGTATCTTTCTTTCCAGTCTTTATATTTAGCGTTTAAACTATTTTCCCATAAAGGGTCGGTAATTTTTTTATACTTTTCTGAATACTTATCTAAAAACTGACAAATTTTAGGATCGGAAATAACTTCGTAACTGCTATTATAGGAGGGCTGGGCTTTATATTGTTTTACTATTTCTCTTAAGACCCAAGGATTATCAATTAAGATGCAAGGAGAAAGCAAATTTTTATTTTTGCAGTATGGCTGGGCCTCTTGAATAGCTTTAAAGAAAGGAGATTGAATAACATCTATTAACTTTTTATTTTTGATATTATCCACGGCGAATTGCACAAACACACAAGGTTCAACATCGCCATTGCAATTGATATGAAAATAACCACCGGGTCTGGCTCCTGCCAAACAACCACCAACATAAGGCCCATCATTCCAAAAATCACCGATAAAAATCGGCTTGGTAGTTCTAAATTCAACTGTCTTGGCTCTTAATTTGTTTCTTTGCTCAGGTGTAGCCATTAAAGACACATCCGGCTTTCTGCCAATTGGAACATATTGAAAAAACCAGCCAAATGAACAACCTTTTTCTATCATTAAATCAATAAATTCGTCTGACATTAAAGTTTCTGCATTTAACTTGGTAGGGGTAGCTGAAAAACCAAACATTACCCCTGCTTCTTTTAAATTATCCATAGCCTGCATTACTTTTTGAAAAACCCCTTTACCCCGTCTAGCATCTGTTTCTTTTTCCAAGCCTTCTATGGAAATTGCTGGTGCTACATTGCCTAATTTAGCTAACTTTTTAGCCATTTCTTTGTCTAATAAAGTGCCATTAGTATAAGTTTGAAAATACATATCGTGGTGTTTCTGGAATATTTTTAGTAAAGGAGGCCAAAAATAAGGTTCTCCTCCGGAAATAGTCACAAAATAAATACCTAACTGTTTAGCTTCGGTTAAAATCCTATCAACTTCTTCAAAAGTTAAACCTTCGTGTTTCTGATATTCCCCGGCATAGCAGCCTATACAGTTTAAATTGCATCTCGCTGATGGACTGATAACAAAAAACCAAGGCAACCCAAACCCTAGTTTCTTTCTTAATTTAGCCTGTTCCTGCCGACCATTAATCATCGCGTTGATAAAAAAATTTTCTATCAATCCCTTTCTGCTTTGAGGCGACAATTTGTTTAAGGTATTTCTAACTAGCTTTACAGCAGGACTTTTCTCCTGAAAAGCTTTTTTGATTTGTTCAGTATAAACTAAAATCGACTTGTCTTTTATAAATGATTTTTCGGCTATATTAATTATTTTAACCAAATTTTCATCAGAAAGATTCAAGGTTAAATCTACCACCCTAGTAATAGCCCGCTTTTTGACAGTATCTTTTATCATATAAATTTAATAAATTAAAAAATTTTTATAAGCATTGTAAAATAACGCTTTAGCGCAACCTTTAACATATTGTTGGCATTTAACATATTATATTAAACAATTTTCCCTATTTTTGCAAGAGATCCATTCTAAATTTTTAAGAGAAACCTCGAAACTTCTTTTAAGACGAATAACATCTTGGGTTTTCTCTATAAAATTTAAAGTTGTTATTTTAATTAAAATCTCGTTTTTTAGAATAATTCCTTTCCTTTTGCATTCCAATAAAATTATAATTTTCGAAAGTTCTAAATGCCTATTTTCTTTTTTATCTGGTAATTAATGACTGGCGAATTTTATCAAATTGCTCCAAAAGCGCCTGATAATCAAATTCTGAAATAGAGCCCTCGGAATAATTTTCAAGATTAGCATAATGAATAAAATAACGCACAGCAAAACAAGAATTACTTCCTAAAAATGCCCAAATTTGTTCTTCATAACGATTTCCAGCTGTCCTGTCTTCCCAAAAAGCATAGGAATATTCTCGACCATTATCAGTAATGTTTTGGGCTGAAACACCGTCAAGAAATAAACTAGCATTACAATCGTGCCTGTTAGAGATAACTTCTACTGACACCCCGCTATCATTGGATAAATTAGTTCCTTTAGTTAAACTTTCAGGAATAGTAAATTTAACACCTTTGATTGTCTGACCAGATTTAATATCTTGGTATTGAGAAAAAGAATAATTCTCTGGATAGCGAATAGAAAAATTCGCCTCTGAACTTAAATAAGTTTGAGTTAATCCGCCAGAATCTTGAGCGAGCGCTAGGCAACCAACATAATTTTTCTCTACGCCATTTTCTAGAACTAAAAACCCATTACCTTTGCTCCAAAAGATAAACGATTCATCGCTATTAGCATAACGAACTCCATCAGCGGAAATAGTTTGGGGTAAATCAAATGTTCGACCATCGCTCAGAATAATTTTTACTTGACCTGAAGGAATAGGAGGTTCTCCCGGCTGGACAGGATAAAAATCCCCCTCGTAGAAAAAAGCCTCTATTGTTTTGTTGTTTTGACAAAGATAAGTAAGGTGATTGATTAAATCTAAATTTTCGTTCAAAGAAGATGGGGTGTTATTAGGTCTAGTCCAATTCAATTTAGTTTTGTAGGAAAATCGCCATACGCCAATACCAATTGATATAATCACTATCAAAAAAATAAGCTTAGAAACATGTTTCATATTTATTAATCAGGTAAAATTATATAAAAAATCTTATGAGATTTATTAACTATACTATATAACTAAGACACCTTTTAAATATAACATAATTATTCACATCTTACTACTCTAGTACATTATATCCCTAATAATCCATACTGGTTTATTTTTATTCTATTAATTCAATAAATGGTTATCAACCACCACCTACGCCATCATGTTTTTCCAACTAAAATCAAGTTCTTCCAGCTAAAATTAAATTTGGGTTTTTATCATCGCTTCATTAAATAATCTCTCTAGTTTTTGAACATACCAAAAAACTTGTCATAGCCAATATAATCGCAATTATACAATATTCCTAAGGCAACAGGGTACTAATAACTTAAAGCATTGCCATTAAAAACCATACCAACAAGGCATCTAATAATTAAAATCAATCTCGTTAGTTCATAACGAGATTGGTTTCGATGAAAATATCAATCTTATTGCCCTTTTAATTCAGCCACCTTCTGTTGCATCATCTGATCCACATTATAGCTTCTAGTTGGATCCGAAGCTAAACCGCTAGCATATTCATCTAACGCCTTGTAACTTATACCATGCTGATTAAGAAATTCCATGAACTTAACACCCTGTTCATTAGGCAGCCAGTCTAAATCATTATTTTCCATCCCGACTTGCGATCTTGCCATTAATTCAGCAAAGAGTTCATCTGTAAGTTGCCCTGATTGGTAAACAGGTATTGAGTCTGACACTATTGACTCTGAGTTTTCATTAGTTATTGCCTCGTTTACAGGAGCCACTGCAGAATGATTTTTCCTGCCGACAATAACAACTACTGCAATAATTATTACAACAGCTATTATTGCAATTAACAATTTTTTTTGTTTCATAAATTGATAATTTTATTATTTTTTCAACCGTTTAAACTTATTGCTATTATAGCATATAAATGCAACGAGTCAAATTATGCCAATAAATATTGTTAAAACTCATTACCCAACTTCAAAACAAATTAAGATTACCCCAAGAGAATATAAATACTTAGCATTAGCAATTAATATTTTATAAAAAGAAAATTGCCCTCAAGTTAATCTGGTAAATTCTAACCCTTTATCTTATCCCCTGAGCTGCCAATAATTTTAGAAAAAACTTTATAAAAACTCTATAAAAATTTTAGATTACCTATAAGCCCTATAAAAATTCTTATCGGACAAATTGACTATTGTACAAAGAAGCATAAAAGCCGTTTTTAGCCAGCAATTCTTTATGCGTCCCTTGTTCTACAATACTCCCGTCGCGCATTACTAAAATTAAATCGGCATTACGTATTGTAGAAAGTCGATGAGCAATAATAAAACTAGTTCTTCCTGTCATTAATTTATCCATTGCTAGCTGAATAAAAGTTTCAGTACGAGTATCAACAGAACTAGTCGCTTCATCAAAGATCAACATAGGAGCGTTAGCTAACATTGCCCGAGCTATAGTTAAAAGCTGTTTTTCTCCTTGAGAAATATTATCAGTATCTGCGTCAATTTCCATTTGATAGCCCTTAGGCAAAGTGCGAATAAAATGATCGGCATAAGCCGCCTGAGCGGCCTTAACTATTTCCTCATGAGTCGCCCCGGGTTTACCATAGGCAATATTTTCTTCAATGGTGCCGGCAAAAAGCCAAGTGTCTTGCAAAACCATAGCAAACAATTTTCTTAAATCAGAACGTCTTAAATTTCTGATATCTACCCCGTCAATTTTAATACTACCCTCGTTAACATCATAGAAACGCATTAAGAGATTAATAATCGTAGTTTTACCTGCCCCAGTTGGGCCAACGATGGCTACTTTTTGACCGGGATTAATTGTAGCGTTGAAGTTTTTAATGACTATTCTATCTGGAGTATACCCAAAAACAACATTAATAAACTCCACTTTACCGTATACTTTTTCGAGTAAAACCGGCTGAGAGGTTTCTGAAGGCTCTTCTTTCTCTTCTAAAAACTCAAAGACTCTTTCAGCGGCAGCTGCTGTAGATTGAAAAACATTGCTAATGTTAGCTGTTTGAATAATGGGACGAGTAAATTGGTTTAGATATTGAAGAAATGCCTGAATGCTTCCGATAGTCATTTTTCCCTTGATAGCTAACCAGCCACCCAGCACTGAAACAATCACAAATCCTAAATTTTCAACAAAATTTAGTATAGGATGAAGCAATCCCGAAAAAAAGTGTGATTTCCAAACACTCTCAT
>MWBJ01000024.1 GCA_002069525.1 Parcubacteria group bacterium ADurb.Bin305
TCTCAGTTAGAGCTACCCAAGAACCAAGATAAGGATTAATCAGGATATAAAATTTACGGCCCTTAACTTTCAACGGAAAACTTTGAATAGAAGATAATTTTTTATATTGATTAACTAACCAAGGAGTTTTCATAAAAATATTTATTTTTATTGATTATTGATAGCATCTAAGTGCCTAACGTGCAAACCTACCAGAGTTTTGGATTTAAATGATTTAAATTAGATCTCTTGCCCCCAAAGCAGGCTGTTAAACCACTACGCTATGCTCTATATAAAAATTATTATAGTTTATTTATCTTAAGATAGATCTCAGAGCCCTTCCGGAAAAAATTGAACATAAATTCGCTAGTCCGGAAATAATTGCCGAATCTTTCCAATTTAATTTAAATACTAACTTATACCATACCATTTCAATTATAAAAACTCCAATTTCTACTGGCAGATAGGCTATATTATAGACTCTTAATAAACATATAGTTAGGGGGTGGGTTATGGAATTAATAAGAAATATGGCTACTATCCATTGCCAAATTCTCGTTGGCCGCCGAATAGCAAGAATAATTATAATTTCTGAAATAATTGTAATGGCATAAGCCCTTAAGATAGCATCTTCAATAAACATTATTTTTGACGTTTCTTTAATAAAAGGAAAACAATTACCCCTATTAAGGCAATTATGGGCAGCCAGACATAGAGGCGAATTAAAGGATTTTTAGACTTAAGAAGCAATTCCAATTTTTTTTGGGATGTAGGCTCATCAAGGGAGGAAACTTCGCTTTTACTCTTAATTGTATGATGGGTCGTGTTCAATTGTTCAGTGTCACCTACAAAGGCCAAAATTTCTTTGATCAAGTTAGGATCCCTTTGAAAGATAAGATCATAACCTTCTAAATCCTCAATTTCCTGATCCTCAAAATGTTGACTTACCTCATTAGGATATTTATTTATAAGTTCCTCGGCTAATTGATCAACGCGGTTAAAATCCGTTTGGTGAGAATGTATAAATTCACTGAAAGCCGCCTTGCACCCTAGGACTTCAATTGCCTTCAACGAATTAAATTCTTCCAATGAACTAAATTTGATATCTTCACCACTAGCCATTTTCCAAATTACATCCTTTTCATCAATAGTACTCCGAAGCACCCCGCTCTTATCAAAAATTTCATTTACAACCTCGAGTTGATGTTCAATTCTAACACGAGAGTCACATGATTTAATTGTATTCTGCAACTGTTCAGCCAGATTAGAATAGAGCTTTTGTATCTCAATAAAAGATGGATCCTTCATTACTCTTCCTACCATTTCTTCTGAAAAAAATAGAGAAAAATAAGTTATTCCATGACCAAAATCATATTTTGTTGGAAAAACTTCATTAGCTACAATTCCTGTAAAACGCATATCAAGCCCGGGGCGTGCGGGAACGGGAACTTCAAATGGTCCATAAGGCCATAGTCGCTCAATATTATAATCAAAGGCTGTAATTTCATCTGTTGGTTTATATTTAGAATAATTACTCAATTGCTGACGCTCCTTCCCAGTTTTTATGTGTACCTGATAAAGAACCCCGCCGTTTTCATCAGTTTCATAACATTTTCCTTTTTCTACAATAGCCCAAGGTCTGCCAAGCTTCTCGCCAACTTTCGGAGAATAATCAAAAAGTAAAAAAGAATTCTTTTCCATATCTTCTGGATTTATAACACTCACACAATGAATTCTATTATCTTTAATCCAAAATACAGGGACATCACCAGAGTCGTTCGCGCGCGCCGAATTAAAAATTAACAAAACTGACAATAAAGATAACGCAATTATTGAATATTTTTTCATAGATTTAGATTTTTATAATTTATAAATTGATTATTCTTATTACAATTTCCTATTGCTGCTGTTAATTATACGTCGTTTTAAAAAATCTTTCAATAACAAATTGCTACTTTAACGGTAGATTTTTAGCATTTTTACAAAAAAAAGCGGAAGGATTCCTCCCCTCCGCTCTATTGCGCTCAATTAAATTCAACGCAACCTAATTTAGAATAATAAATCGCACCATGGCTGAAGGATGCCTTCCGGATAGATTGACTCGCCGAGTAGACACAGCGCTTCACCTGCTTCAAGGTAGCTTTGGGGAACTTTAGTTCGCAGCGGAAAAATTATTTCCTCAAAAAACATCACAAGAGCTTGCTGCCAACCAATAACATTGTCGCCCATGAAACCATAGAGTTCAAGATCACGCCCTATTCTCTTCCCATCAAGCTTGAGGAAGCGTTGCGCGCTAGCTAAGAACTGTTCGGTTTCGTCTTCCTCATTAAAGGCGAGACGAAGACGACCATCAGAGTGTTGAACGGCAATTTCAACAATCTTTAAAAGTTCTGCTAGTGCCCCCTCAAGTTTAATAGGTTCACGGCGAGGAATCACGATTTCCCGACAAGGCTCATCTATCTTACGAATATTCGAAAGAATGCCGCGTCGAGTATTCATAAAAACCATAACGGTAGCGCCACGGCCTCCATAAAAATCTAGATCGTTATGCCAAGGCTCATCACACTCAACCGAAATTCCTCGGTCATTCTCGTTAATTGTCTCAACAACAGTACCCTTCCGCCAAATACCGTTAGCTGTTCTAACCTCAACTCGAGTACCAAGGGGAAAATCTTCCCACCCTTTTTCAAAATCATCTCTAATTAATTGAGGTTCTGACATTTTAACCTCCTTTCTCCCTTTTCAAGGTTCAAATTTCTACTGTCCACGATTCCCTCGTGGCAGGGGTTATCGGAGTTATTTATTACGATTTCCGACAACACCTAATCTTAACATATTTACAAGAATAAATGAAGCCCGCGTGGGTAAACAATAAAACACAGAAATTCTTAGGGATTTTTTAATCAAATAATGATCAAGATTTTCTTTTACAAAATGCGATTTGAATTGATATTTTTCAATTCTTTTGTAGTTTTAAAGTTCGCCTCGAATCAATATTTCCGTTCTCTACTCTCTACCGCGTTTCGCGCGACCAAATCAATCGGCAAAATTGCCGAAAGTTTATTTCTAGTGCCCCCGGCAGGAGTTGAACCTGCAACCTACTCCTTAGAAGGGAGTCGCTCTATCCAGTTGAGCTACGAGGGCAATGATAGATAATATATTATAAGAAATTACCAGCTAAGTTATTATCGCGCTGATTGTATTGGAAAAAATTTTTTTAAGTTATACTGATTATGAACTAACCGCTAAAGATTTAACCCTTTTATTTAAGGCAAAACTACTTTAAAAATCAAATCTACAAGTTTGATAGTTAAAAGGCACCGCCTTCCAGAATAAATAATATTCTAACTCTGGACAACAACAGCAACCACCACCGGGAAGATAAGATAAGCACTGGGGTTCAGAACATTCAAAATTTTCAGACCGAGAATCTGAAGGAGTGTATTTATAAAGACTCACCGCTGTTTCGTTAGCCACAGTACCCCATTTTTCTTGGATTGGAGTTGGAAGAGGGACTTCTTGAACAACGGTAAATTGTTTACTCTGATTCCCAGTTACCTGCCACAATCTTAAACTTTTTACACTAGGTAAAACATTATCCGTATTATTTTCTAACAGCCATTCATTACTCACAAATAAATAATTTATACCCTGACAAGGATAAAAATGCAATTCTTCAACACCTTCTGGTAATAAGCCCTTGAAAGACACAAAATTGTTTATCGACGAAAACCTTGGCCATTCTTCCTCAGCTGATTGGATGATCTTAATAGGGGCGCTAACTAATTTCTTGGCCTCAGTAAAAAGCATCAAATACCAAGAACCAACGACATATTCGCTAGGATCTGGAAAATGTTGCGATAACACAATCAAATATTCTTTAGCTTCTGCCTTAGAAAAAGAACCCCTCAAAATTTTATCAACAGAGAAAGAACTCAATATCTCTGGTTCGTCTGATGGCTCCTCAGGTTTCAACGATATAGTGAATAACACCTCCTCGTTATCCAACTCAAAAGCAACTTCTGCCTCATCAACAAATTGATCCTTTTCATCAACAATAGGCATTTGGTGGGCCTTATCGTCAAAACCAAATAATACCTGTTTTAACATCTGACCGATTTCTTCTTGGGTAAAGGTGGCTCTACTTATTTCTGTGGCTTTGAAGTTAAATTGCTCTTGGGGTTTTGACAGATTTTGGGAAACAGAAGTTAATTTATTAAGAGTAATTGGCGATTTTTTAATTAAAAGACTCTGTCGTAACAATACCCCAACTAAAACAACAATAGCTATCACTAAAAGAATATTTAATAAAATGCGTTTTTTCATAAAGTTATTATTTGAACTTTTCTAAAATTTAAATTTTTATCCCTTAGTTTACTACTTCATCTCCCCCGGAAATCTCGGAGAAAAAATTAGAAATTTTAATCATCTATATAAGGTCAAAATAAAAACTATTAACCTCATTATTATATCACGAATTTTACTTGAAAAAAAGAGTTTTTTAGATTATAATGAATTAAGCTCAATCTGACGATTAATATAGTAAATATCGGCCAGTAAATAACTCCTATGACTACAAGAGGCTCTGGAGCCCTAAAGTAGCATCTGCCGACGGCCAACTGACCATCTTCGACTAGTTTTTTTATTTTTATTTTATATTTTTAATTTTCAGTTAGAACTTTTTATTTTGATTTGGCGTTTTAGTGTTGGTGGCTATGGTGTAGTGGCAGCACGAGAGTCTGTGGAACTCTTAGCGAGGGTTCGAATCCCTCTAGCCACCCCGATGGTCAAAATCTAATCTAGGTTAGACCTTAATAGAAAATTTGAGTTTAAAACTCAAATTTTTAATTATCGCCAAGATCGATAAGGTATTTTCAATTATCATCTTAGGAAAAAATTAAAAACACTTCCTTGGCACGAAGAACAGCAAGGGTATTTCCTAATGCCAGAGTTAACTGAGAATACTATTGATAAATTACTTGCTTTTTTATAACACCTCTTCTGGTGCTAAAATTAATTTTTTTCACAACTATTAAATTTCAATGATGAAAATAAATTCTGTAATCTACGAGTGGTTGACAAAAATTTCTAATAGCCCGGGCTTCTTTCTGCCAATAATCATTAGGAGTAAAATAAATTTGCTCATAGCTTTTAAGTAATTGGGGGTGTTTAATTTTAAGCCAATTTTTAACCGATAACCAAATAGTCCCGTGAATATTTAAATTTTCGAACATAAAATATTTCGCGAAACATTTAGTTTTTAAGACAATCTTCCGCCAATTAGTTAAAAAAGGCAAGATTGGTCCAATAAAAACATAAGTAGCTATTCCTGCTTTCTGCAATTTTTCTAAAGCCATAATTCTATTTGAAACAGGAGAAGCTAAAGGTTCTATTTCTTTTCTTAAAGTATCGTCGACTGTAGTTATAGTTAGCCCTACTTCACAATTCTTAAACTGTTTTAACAAATCTATATCTCTTAACACTAAATCTGATTTCGTTTGCAGGCAAAGATTGGGCTGTAAAGGAATAAGTTTTTGTAAAATCCTACGAGTCAATCCATACTTTCTTTCTAGAGGCTGGTAAGCATCTGTGACAGAAGACAAAAAAATTACTTTGCCTTGATATTTTGCAGTATTTTGAGGAATTAAATCAGGGGCATTTATTTTAATATCCACAAAACTACCCCAGCACTCTAGGTGATTAGTAAATTTCTTCATAAATCTAGCATAGCAATAAACACAATTATGCAGACAGCCAGTATAGGGATTAATAGTGTAATCTGCGCCGGGTAATTTAGACTTAGTAATAATAGTTCTAACTTTCTTTTCTCTTAGATTAATCATAAACTAAT
>MWBJ01000025.1 GCA_002069525.1 Parcubacteria group bacterium ADurb.Bin305
ATATATCAAAGTTAAACCCCGAATTATATTTTATGGTGATCTAAGACGATCATTGGGGTTGCCAGTTTATTAAAATAAAAATGAAGATACCAAATAAACAAGGTTCTTCTGATGACTTCCAAACACCTGAATGGGCTATTAAGCCATTACTCCCATTCTTAAAAAGAGATTGGACAATTTGGGAATGTGCGTGTGGGAAAGGAAATCTATGTAGAGCTTTTAGAAAAGAGGGGTTTAATGTTGTTGGGACTGATATTTTATATGGGTTTGACTTTCTGACTAATAAACCTGTTCAATGTGATTGTATTGTAACAAATCCGCCATATTCAATTAAACAGCAATTTTTGGAAAGAGCGTATCAACTTAAAACACCATTCGCCTTTTTGTTGCCATTAACGACATTTGAAACAGCAAAAAGGCAAAAATTATTCAGGGAGCATGGGCTAGAGGTTATTTTTTTTGATAATCGTATTAATTTTGAAACACCAACTGGAAAAAGAAGTAGAAGCTGGTTTGCTACTGCTTGGTTTACATTTGGTTTGAATATCGGTAAAGAAATGACATTTACAAAAACGAAAGATTATAATTTACTTCCTATTTGTTAAAATAAAATGAAAACATATATTATAAAAAAATACGAAGATTTAACTGAATTTGAAGATGATTTTGGTTATAAGATAGATGGTAACGCCGAGTTTGAGGGTTTAATAGAATTTAACGGTAGATTATTAGTAGAAGGATACTTACTTATTAAAGATAGTGGGTCTATTAAATCTCATGGGTATATCGAGGCTGGTGAGTTTATCGAAGCCTATGGATCTATCGAAGCCGATGGGTCTATTAAATCTCATGGGCCTATAGAAGCCTACAGGTTTATTAAAGTCAATGGGCATATAGAAGCCGATTGGTCTATCAAAGCCTATGGATCTATCGAAGCCTATGGATCTATCGAAGCCAATGGGCCTATCGAAGCTGGTGGGTCTATTAAAGCCGGTGGGTATATTAAATCAAGTGAATACATTAAATCTGGTTGGTATATTGAATCAGGTGATTTTATTAAAGCTGGTGAGTCTCACGGAATATCAGCAGGATCATATATTACTTGTAAAGGAACGCTATCATTCGGATTAAAGGCTTTTGCGGGTATTTGTGTTTGGAGAGAAATCGCAGATAGAGAAAAAACTATTACCTGTAGTAGAATGATCGGTAGAGGCAAGGTTGAATACGGAATTTTAGTAGAAACAGATAAAAACTTTAAAAGTGAAATAGAGGAGGTTAAATGATAACAAAAAAACAACTTGAATTATTGTTTTACATAAACTTAATTTTTAATATTAGAGGAGAAATACCTACTTATAAAGATATGTTAAAAATGACTGGTTTATCTTCAAAATCAGCAATAGCACAAAGAATAAACGGTCTCGTCAAAAAAGGTTATTTGATAAAAACAAAACTAGGAACAGGAAACTTAAAGATAACAGATAGAGGAAAAATTGATGATGAATTATTAAGACTGTATCCTATGTGTGGAAATTTAGTTAAAAATGAAAAACCAATAAAGAAAACATGAAAAATAAAATGAAATACGTCCTTTCATCTAACGCCTTTGACGACATAGAGTCGGCGGAGAGAAGAATAAACGGTTGGTTACAAAGTGGAGATTTAAAGCTGAAGACAAAACTTTATAAGGTTACTGAAGTTTATTATCCCAAGTTAGTATTTGAAAAAGGAAAATTATGAAAAAATTAACTAGTAAAAAAGAATTTGGTAAAAAATTTTGTGGTCAATTTAATGATTTTAATGATAAAGCTAGACCATCTGATTAGAGAAGATTTAAAATTATTAAAAATTATTATGGAGGATAAATAAAATGTTAATTTGTTGTTGTAGTTTAGCAGGAACACAAGCCTGTAGAAATTGTCCTAATTATATTAGAGAATTTGGTATACCAGAGCCAAATGTAGTTACAAAAACTCCTTTAACTAGTTATATTTGGTCTGAACAAGGACATTGTAAACATTGTTATTGCCAAGAGAAAAATATTGATGGCAAAACTCATTTGGTTTGTTGTATGTGTGGTCATAGAAAATTAAAAATTATCACTAAGGAGAAAGGAGAAAAATAGTATGAAAAAACTAACACTAGAGGAAGCTCTTAAAAAAATAGAGGAGCTAAAACAATATGTTTCCCAAGAGGAAGCAAAAGAATCTAAAGGTTACGTTATTCGTAATAGATATAATAATAGCGAAATTTACGTATCAACTAAGGATAATATAGGAGATGCCGTTTTTGAGGCAGTAGTAAATAAAAAAATTAGTCTTAGTAAAGCCAACCTTCATGGAGTTAACCTTTGTGGACTCTATCTTAGTGGAGCTGATCTTAGTAAAGCTGACCTTATTGAAGCTGATCTTAGTAAAGCTGACCTTACTGGAGCCGATCTTAGTAAAGCCAATCTTATTGAAGCTGACCTTAGTGAAGCTGACCTTACTGGAGCCGATCTTACTGGAGCTGACCTTTATGGAGCTAATCTTCATGGAGCCAACTTGGGTAGTGCTAAATTTTATGGTAAAGGTGGAGTTACTAGAATCAAACCTGATCAAGTTACTGATTTTCTTAATGCACTTGGTTTTCAGGTGGAAGAATAGAGGAGAAAAATAAAACACTATGAAAAAACTAACTAAAGAACAAAAGCTTAAAAAAACGATTAAGGAACTTAATTCTAAATTAAAAGAGGCACTCAGTTATGTTGAGTATTATAAAGGTAGGTATGACGGTTTAGAAGATAAAATAGAAAAAGTAAATGATTACCTATCAAGAATAGAGGGAACTCAAGTTAAATATTCTGAAGAAAGAGACTGGCTAAGGAAGTTGGTCGAGATGGTCTTTGTTGATGTTAGTAAATTTGAAAAACTAAAAGAACTAAAACAATTAATAGAAGAGCCTTATAGTAAAATATAACTGTCTTGACAGACTACCCCCCGTTGTTAAAGCCTATCTGTTAAAAATGAACCTAATTTGACCCCTTGACAGCACACAAAAGGTGTGCCATAGTTTAATTATGATTATGATTACGACGATTAAACTAATTGCCTATTTCATCTGTTACGCCTGTTACATCGCAGGTAAAGCCATTAGATTAAATAAAAGAAAAATTATAATTTACTTCCCGCTAATTGATGAGGGGAGAAAAAAGGAGGCCTAAATGTGCCAAGCGTTTAGTTGTCTAGTTACTAAGTCGGGCAAAGTCTATTGGCAAGCAGGAATAGACAGCCACGACAGGTTACAATCTAAGTTCGTCGAAAAGGATAAGGAGCTAAAGGATGACAAACTCCCACCCGATAAAACTTTTGCACGAATTGAAATATCTCCTGACAATAAGGATTATATTAAGCCCGATAGGTGGAGTTATCATGTTGATGAAAAGGTTAAACCAAAATGGCTTAATCAATCTTATGAAAAGCCCTGTTGGGTAGCCTTCAAAAAGTGGTATAAGAAGGTTTATAGCCAGATTGATCTAAAAGAGCTACAAAGTTCTGTCAACCCATTTACTATTAATCCACCCCAAAAAATAACTTCTAAGCACAAAAAACTCTTAAAAGAGTGGGCCTCTGTAAGGGAGTCTCTAGAGGCTTCTATATGGGCTTCTGTGGAAACTTCTAAATGGGCTTCTGTATGGGCTTCTGTAAGGTCTTCTGTAAAAGAAAGAGATTTTGTATGGGCTTCTAGGTGGGAGTCTCTAGAGGCTTCTGTATGGGCTTCTGTATGGGATTCTGTATGGGTTCCCTTAAGGGCTTCTGTAGGGTCCTTTGTAAGAGATTCTGTAGGGGATGATGTGAATAATTACATGTGGGTTTACCTGGATGCTTCTGTAAAGGATATTACAGGTGCTTATATTTCTTCCTTATTCCCCAAAATTAAAAATTGGAAGTATGTAGATAAACAAAAACCCCCGTTTAATAAAATCGGAGGCAACCCATTCAGGAGTGCCATCACCCTTTGGAAGATGGGACTAGTGCCATCTTATGACTCTTACAGTCAAGTTTGGAGATTGCACGGTGGCAAAGATGCTAGAATATTATTTGAGATTAAAAAATCCGATTTAGAAAAGATTTAAAATTATTAAAAATTATTATGGAGAATAAAATGAAATATATCCTTTCATCTGACATATTTGATGATATAAAATCGGCGGAGAGAAGAATAAATGGCTGGTTTCAGAGTGGAGACTTAAAGCGACCGACAAAACTTTACAAGGTTACCGAAGTTTATTATCCCAAGTTAGTATTTAAAAAAGGAAAATTATGAAAAAACTAACTAAAGAAAAAGAATTTAATAAAAAGTTTTGTGGTCGATATAGTGGGGTTAACTGTTGTCAATTTAATAATAAAACTATACCGTATGAACTTTACAACTGGCATATCTCCGAGATGATTAAAATGTTAGATAGGGTAAAGAAAAAATTGATATTCCCTAAAAGTGTTATAATAAATTCCGAAGGAATTACTAAGTTAATTCTAGGGACTATTTATAGTGGTCAACTTAAACGGCTTAATGAATTAAAACAAACATTAAAATAAAGGGAAGCCGTACGATAAAATATAATTATCTTGACAGATTATCCCCAGTTACTAAGGCCTGTACGGGGATATTATTATTCCCTGTTACATTAATGGTTATTTTGTTAATGGTCATATCAAGAACTTCACTAGGAATAGAGAATAAATGAAATATCGAAAATATCTAATTGGTATATTAGCGGTAATCTTTTTGTTATTGCTATTAATCAAGCCAGCTAAAAGACTTGAGGTTGATTATCCACAAAATCTTGATATCGGGACAAATACGCCATTGTTTCCGTGATATTTACACGAAGAAATATAATATAGTTCTTTGTGTGGTATAATAATTATGTGAAAAAACCGAATTTGAGAATTAAGGAAGTGTTCGAGCAGGTCATGGAAAATCATGGATCAGGGATAGGTAAGGCTATGTTAGATCATGGATACACGAAATCGAGTGCTAAAAACCCTAAAAATGTAACAGATAGTAAATCGTGGGAAATGTTATTAGATAAATATATACCGGAAGATTTGGTGTTAGAAACCCATCGAGAGGCATTTAAAGCAAATAAGGTTATAAGTGCTAGAACTATGGAGAATGCAAATGAGAGTACTGATGACTTCATTGATGTTCCTGATTGGCCTACAAGGACTAAAGCGGTAGAATTGGGTTATAAAATTAGAGGTAAATTAACAGAAAGAATAGATCATACGACAGGCGGGAAGGACCTTAAGGGGTTAATTCAAATTAATTATGTTAAAGAAAAAGATAGTCCTGTCGAAGTGGCAAACGACGGTAGCAGTAGATCGTCATAGATACAAGGTAATTAATTGTGGCCGAAGGGCTGGTAAATCATTTCTAATAAGTGTAGAAATGTTAAAGTTTGCTACCGAAAATCCCCAGTCAATCATTTGGTATATTTCCCCGACCTACAGACAGAGTAAATTGATCATGTGGTCCATTTTACTTAATCTTATTCCTGCCGAGATAATCAAGAAAACTAATGAAACTGAGATGGTATTCGAATTAATCAACGGCTCGACAATCAACTTA
>MWBJ01000026.1 GCA_002069525.1 Parcubacteria group bacterium ADurb.Bin305
CATTTCTACTTCATATAAATCAACATGGATAATTTTATTAGTAATAAAATCACGAGCCACATCTTGAACTAAAACATTTCTTTTATCTTTATCATCAATTACTAATTCAATAATATCCGTTTCCCCAGCCTGTTTTAAAACTTTTTCAAATTCTTTCAAATCAACCTGTAAAGCTTGAGAAATTTTATTAGCTCCATACAAAATTGCGGGAATTAATCCTTGTTCCCTTAAAAATTTATTCTTCTTGCCTAGCACTTCGCGCTTGGTAGCAAATAAGGTTAAATTAGCCATTTTTTTATTTTATTATAAATTTTAGCAAAAAGAAGAGGAAAAATCAAGTTAAAAACCAATTAAAGAGACAATAAAATTATTAAAAGTTTTTATCAGATTAGACCACCAATGCTTTACAGGATGATTGGTGTTCGATGAAGTATTGTAGGTAGTGGAAATTACAGGTACTTCCTGACTTTCATTTTGCGGCGGCACTACCATTACTACTTCTTCTCCTGCTTTTTTAAAGCCAAACATTAAACGAGCTTGTTTTTCTAAAGATTCCTCATTCTGCCCCTCCATCTCCAAAATCTTTAATTGGTTAATTTCTGCCTGAATTTGATTATGTTTTTTAGTTAAACTTTCAACTTCTTGTTTTAGTAAACGATAATTAGTATAATCTTTATATAGTTGAACAATAAAAATTAAAGACAGCCCCCCCACAATAACGGCTACTAAAACTGAACGAGCTGACCTAGTATCTAAATGCTCATGCCTCATACATTTTTTCTGACTAAATTTATCTCATTATTATTTAATCAAATTTTAATCAACTGCTAATTATTCTCGAGAAGAAAAAATTTTAATGAAGACTGAAGAAGGAATCTGTAATTTAGCATTAGCTAATAATCTTTTTTTCCCTTTTTTCTGTTTTTGCCAAAGTTTCATTTTGCGCGTTCTATCACCGCCATACAGATAGCCGGTAACATCTTTTTTTAAAGCTGGAATGGTTTCTCGCGCTACAATTCTACTACCTATTTTAACTTGTATAGCCAAAGGATAATTTTGTTGGGGTAATAAATTTTTCAATTTTAACGCTAATTTCCTAGCTTCTTGTTCGGCTTTCTCAGTAATAACTAATTTAGACAAACTTTCAAATTTGTCTCCAGCTAAAAATACTTCTAATTTTACTAAACTAACTAACCTGTATTCACTTATTATATAATCCATTGAGGCATACCCGCTGGAAACAGATTTTAGGTTATCGTAAAATTTTTTAATTGTCTCATCGAGAGGCATTTTAGCTTTAATCTCGATACCAAAAGTAGTAGAATTAGTAGTTATATTGCTTCCCCTGTTTTCATGAATTAATTTTAAGATATTAGGTACAAATTGAAAGGGAGTAATAATGCTTAAATCAACCCATGGTTCTTCTATTCTCTCAATTAAATCTTCTTGAGGCCATTGACTAGGATTCGTAATAATAAACGGTTCTAGCGACGCTGTTTTACCTTTTAACCAAACTTTATACGGTATAGTAGGATCAGTAATTACAAAATCTAATCCATATTCTTGCTCTAATCTCTCTTGGGTAATTTTTAAATGAAACATACCTAAAAATCCAAGTCTATAACCTCTGCCTAAAATTTCCGAGTTCTCAGGAGTATAATTTAAAGCCCAATCATTTAACTTTAATTTGGCTAAAGCTTGACTAAAAATTTCAAAATCCTGACCACCACCAGCTAAATAAAAACTGGCATATACCATTGATTGAGGTTCTTTATAACCTGCTAACGGTGACACTATTTCGTTTTTTCCAACTTCTCGAGGATTGATTACAGTATCTCCTACCCTTACTTGCCGTAATTCTTTCAACCCAGTAGCTATCCAGCCAATTTCACCACTATGCAATTCGGAGATTGGTGTTAAAGCCGGTTTAAAATAACCAACTTCTAAGACCTCGACCTCGCTACGGGTAGCTAAAAATTTTATTTTATCTCCTTTTTTAATTTTACCATCAAAAACTCTAACATAGGCAATAACTCCTTTATAATAATCATATTGAGAATCAAAAATTAGGGCTTTAAACGGTTTCCCAACCTCAATAATTGGAGGTGGTATTTGATTGACAATTTGTTGTAATAACAATTCTACCCCTTGTCCTGTTTTAGCTGAAACTAGCATAATTTCTTTTTCAGGAACTTTTAATAGCTGGGCTAATTCTTTTTGACGATCTACTAAATTAATAACATTTAAATCGATTTTGTTTAGAGCGCCAATAATTTTTAAACCGCTATTTTGAGCGAGATGAAAATTAGATAAAGTTTGCGCTTGAATTCCCTTCAAAGCATCTACCAATAACACAGCCCCTTCTACTGCCACCAAGGCGCGAGAAACTTCATAGTTAAAATCTACATGGCCGGGAGTATCTATTAAATTCAAGACAAATGATGAAGAATTGTCACTGCTAATTGGTCCTTTATCAAGAGTTGAATTTCCAGCGATGCCCGACCAAAGCATTCTCACCGGATGCATCTTAATGGTCACACCATGCTGTCTTTCTAAATTCATTCTATCAAGGAATTGTTCACTTAATTGCTCTCGAGGAACTGTTTCGGTAATTTCTAAAAATCGATCAGCTAACGTGGATTTACCATGATCAATATGAGCAATTATTACAAAATTACGAATATTATTAATCATTAATTATTTATGATTGATAATTAAATATTAATAGAAACATCATCAAATTTATCGTGACGCTTAAAAATTTTAAAAACATCTCGTTTAAAGAAATCGCGCAGATAACGTATTTCCTCCATTCCGCTTAGCCAAACACCAATGATAAATATCATAACTGTTAATCCCCCACCCAAAGCACTGGCTATCACTAAATTAATCACCTTGGTTGAAGGTAATACCTTAGTAACGCTCTTAAATATACCATAACCTAGACCACCGCTAATTATAGATATTAAAAATAGCCAGAACATTTTTTTTATAAAATTTACTCTGCTCTCATCAGTTTTTAATTGAAATCGTTTAAAAATATGAATTTTGTCATGAACTCCTTGAGCTTCTTCACTAATTACTGCTTTATTGGTGGCGCCGCTAAGGCTTAAACCGAACTTTTTTTTCAAAAAATATGACATTAAAACCGAATCCAGAATATTGGCTAACGTCACTCCTATAGCTAAACCCCAAATGCCCAATTTTAAACTTCCATAATAAGTAATACCCAAACCTAAAATATAAGCAATTAAAGCAGCATAAATTGGCGTTAAAACATCTTTCTTAGCAAAAAAAGTTTTTAGAAAAAGTTGATTTAACCCGTTAAAAATTAAACTCAATGTTAGAATTGCTAGGACTTTGGTTGTAGTTAAAGTAGCTTGCCAATTAAAACGACCATAACCTAACAATAACCGTACAATTGGCTCTCTGAAAATAATAATCCAAGTGGCTAAAGGAACAAGGAAAAACAAAATTTGCGAGCTAGTATCGGAAAAAACTTTATTAAATTCTTCTTTTAGCTGGCTTGATTCTAATTGAGCTAATCTGGGAAATGCAGCTATAGAAAACGATAAGGCAAAAACATTAAGAGGTAAATTCTGAAAATCATTGGCAAAATTAAAAATAGTCAAACTTCCTTCTTGAAGCAAAGTCGCTATAGCTGTCACGGCTAATAAAAACACCTGATAACTCATTACGCCTATCAACCTCGGCCCTGTCATTATAATCACTCGTTTAATCTCCTCCCTCATCTCCTTTAAAACTTTAATATTGAATTGAAGATGATATCCAGCATTAAATAAACTAGGCAGTTGAATAACCAAATGCAAAAGAGCGCCTAACACTACTCCATAAGCTAAACCTTTTAAGCCAAAAATAGGAGTAAAAAAAAGAAGGCCGGCAATAATACCCAGATTATACATCAAGGGCGCTATAGCTGTCACCAAAAATAATTTAAAAAATCTCAACACACTGCTCACAATAGCAGAAATACCTAACAATAAAGGTTGCAACATCATAATTCTAGTTAGAACAATGGCTTGATTCAATTTTTCTTCTGTAAAACCAACTAAAATTTTGGTTAAAATTGGTCGCGCAAAAACAACAATCAAACCAGCCAAAAGTATAATGATAATTCCGATTATCATTATACTGGCATTGGTAAATTTCCAAGCATCCTCTTTGTTTTTGTGCCAACAATCAGTAAATATTGGCAAAAAAACCACTGTTAACGCTCCAGCAATAAAAATATTATAAATAAAATCAGGCAACCTGAAAGAAGCATAATAAATATCTAAATTAGCAGAAGCTCCAAATCGAGAAGCCAGCAAAGCGTTGCGTAACACCCCTAAAAGACTGCTCAATAAAGAAAAAAAAGCTGTAAGTAAAGCAGCTCCCAAAATAGTTTCTGACTGATGATTAAAAACAGATTTAGTAAAAATTTTTCTCATAACAATTGATTTAACTATTTGCTCCCGAGATGACTTTCTAACCCTTTTGACTCGCAACAAGAAAAATTAAATTAGATGAATAAATCTTTTAAAAAGACAGGGAGTTACTTGACCGTTACAAATTATTACCTAGAACACAAGCAATGTTGGGAGAACTTGCTTTAATTCATCTAAAAACTGGACAACACGGGAATCTAGGCTGGGCTTATCCCAATCATTTAAAGCTCCTCTATTTAAAGCTTCTCTAGAAGGAAAAAAACATCTTGGGCTGTCTACGTTAATCTCTATCACAATATTTTTTGCTGGGTCGCACAAACTATAATTTATCTCCGATGTAATAGGATCCTCTAACCCAGCGAATAACCGTACAATTTTATGACCACCTTCTAATTCTATTACATTTTTGTCTTCCATATTAGCCTTATATCTGTCGCATAGCAATTCACCATCATCGAAGGAATTCTCACAAGAAGTTGCATAAAGATCACAAGTTTGAGGGTCGTAATCAAAAAGGCAAGAATCAGCATCAGTCTGTTCTGTAAAGCTCCAATCAGCTGTCTTGTAAACATTTAGAGTGCCGCGAAAATGATTACCTGTTACCTTATCAAGGTTGTCATAAAAAATATCATAACAATGTTCTGGTATTGTAAGAAGTGGTATTTCCTTCAAGATTAACTGAAATAAAATTTTAGAATCTTTCGGAGGAGTAGTTTCTTTTACATCCCAACCATTAGGATAGTTAAATTGAAAGCCGTATTGTTCATTTTTGTAAATTTTCGTAAGCGGTATATCTTTTTTATCACTTTGACTATTATTAACAGAAGTTGGAGTAGTAAATACTTTAGTTGTTTTTACTGGTATTTGAGTTGTTGATGGTGACATTTGAATTATTGGAGGTATTTCAACCGATATTCGAGTTGTTGATGATGGTAATGCTGAAAGGGGCTCCCACGAAAGCGATGATTTTTTTTCACTCTGGCGAATATATAAAAAACTAACAATACCGATAACGATTAAAGTTACTATGAAGCTGCTAAAG
>MWBJ01000027.1 GCA_002069525.1 Parcubacteria group bacterium ADurb.Bin305
CGATGGTCTCCTTTTTCTCTTTCAAAATAACAACCAATATAAAATAAAAATTTTTCAAATTTTTTCCAATGAATAGGGGTTAAACGAGCCATAAATTATTAAACCATTATTTGAATTGTCTCTGACTCTTGAACAATCACGATAGGTGGCTCCCATCTAGATTGTACTTTCTTCCATCCTAAATTTTGTAAAACTTCTTCTAGGGTATTTTTTTTAATAAGTTCTTCAAAAAAAATATTAACGATTTCGGAAAATCTTTCTTTTACTTCTCTATAGTTTTTACCCGAAGTAGATAAATCAAGTGCGGGTGTATAAGCTACAAATCTTTTATCTTCTCTTAAAATAGAGACAGGTATTTTAAGTTTTGCAATAACCTTAGCCATATATTTAATGATTAATATTAACAAATAAGAAATATCAAATCAAGCACCTATTTTCAAGTAAAAAATTTTTAAGTTTAGTATCGAGCTAATGTTATTAACATAATATAATTTTAAAAATTTTAATAAATTTATTAAGCTAACTTTTCCCACGGAAATCCCACGGATTTCCGTGGGATATCCGTGGGATTTATGTTATAATTATTTATTATATTAAAAATGATTAAAAGAAAAACAAATAAAGAACGAGTCAGAAACATTCAGCAATCAAGAGGAAGCTATCATGTTAATATTCCCATAGACATCATTCGTTCTTTAAATTGGAAAGAACGACAAAAAGTAGTGGTTAAAAAATACGGCAAAGATAAAGTTTTAATTACTGATTGGAAAACCCGTTAAAGCCCAAATGAAAATTAAGATAAGAAATCTTAATTAAATTAAGCCCAATAAAAAACTTACCCCGCTTATAAAAAATAATTTATTAGGGGAATAAGTTGTCATTTATCTTAATTCACATTGTTGAAAATATGGTTTAATTTCTCGCACCAAAGATTGCATTTCGTCCTCAGTCCATAATTTCTGATCTTTTAAGGTAGGATCTAAGATTTTAACCGCACAAAATCTCTGCAAAAAATACTTTTGGGCTGGTTTAATTAATTCTACGATCCTTAAAATATCGTCATGATTCAAAAATTTAGGAGTTAAAGTGGTGCGAAACTCATAATCTATCTGACTAGTTTTTAGGAATTGAAGACTTTTTTGAACATTACTAATTAAAAATCTAGAATTGGTAACAAAATTATATTTCTCTAAGGGCGCCTTAATATCCATAGCCACATAATCTATTAACCCGTCATTAATTAATCTAATTAAAATATCAGAACGCGAACCATTGGTGTCTAATTTAATAAAATAACCTAAAGCTTTTATTTGCTTGATAAAGTTAATTAAATCTGGCTGAAGAGTAGGCTCTCCGCCTGAAACACAAACTCCCTCAATCAAACCTTTCCTATTCTTTAAAAAGCCTAGAACTTCCTCCTCTGAAATTAGAGGCTGCTGAGATGTTAAATTTTCTAATACCAATTCCGGGTTATGACAAAAAGGGCAACGAAAATTACAACCTAAAGTAAAAATAGTACAAGCTACTTTGGAGGGATAATCAACCACACTAGTCTTGATAAAACCGCCTATAAGCATAAAGTTGTCACTCCTGAAAAAATTAATTAAAACTAAAAACTGCCGGGATTAATTTCTCTCCAATTAAGGTGGGGTAATACTTTAACTCTTAAAGTTCGAGAATCAGAAAAACCATTCTTACCTTGACAAACCAGCTCATAAGTATACACTTGGGGACTAATTACTTTAGGGTATCTAAAAGAAATATCTCGAGACAATATTTCATTAAACACTAAAGAACTGGATGATAAGCCGCAATTTTCAGGAAAACACGTAATCTCGCAGGATTCGCAATAAATGTCAGCATTGGTTTGAAAAGATAAAGTAGCCGGCGCTCCAGTGATATTAATCAAAGGATCTACGAAAGTATTATCTCGACGATCTAAAGTAAAATAGTTAATTAAACAATCACCTAGGATATCTCCGGGACCGCCATCTCCGGGAGGTGTAGTAATAGTTGTAGTTATGGAATGTTTAGTAGTTGTTGTAGTAGTAACAGAAGATTTAGTAGTAGTTGTGGTAGTAACAGAAGGGGGTTTAGTGCACGAAGTGCGGCATTCTTGAACTGAAGCATAAGAACCATTAAAATCACTAGTACATTGATAGTATTTATCACAAGTATATTTCGCGTTTTTTATCTCGCACTGGAAAGAGTATTTATAAAGATCTGAAGCAGAGGCATTCTTAATTCTATCTCTAAACTTTTTATCTTTTTGATATTGTTCAAATAAATCTCTTTGGCAAGTATCTTGACCGGGAGTATTGACCTGAACACATTGATAATAATAATTATCGATCTTAGCCTTACTATCAAACTCTCTTATAGGATTTGTGTTGATATCGCATTCATAATGATAAGGTTTAGTGGTAGTGGTAGTTGTGGTTGGCTTGGCTCCACAATCAAGGTCAGTATAACAATGTTGATAGCCATGAGCGGCAACATTACCGGGTTCATCCCGCATAAAACTCAAACATTCTTCATCAAAACCAAAACCACCGGCACTGTGACAATGAGGACAACCTGAAAGCTGCCAATAAAAAAAACTAACTTCTGCTAAAATATTAGGACAACGTCCAGAAAGACATTGTATAATATATTCGGATAAACATAAAGCATGATGAGTGGTATATTGTTTAGTCCAAGCGCAACCGTGTTCATGGTCCACTCTAATCCGACTGCCTCCTGTCCCAGAACCTGTAAAACAATCACAATTCCTTAAGAAACTAACGCATTTAGTGCCTTCACACCTTTTCACTTCACAAGGACAATTACAAGTACACTTACCACCTGATTTTAGACAAGAGCAACAATATTCCCCGGGACAAGCTTCACAAAATTTATCCCAGCCCGGCCACGAGTAACCATATACTTTATCGTCTGCTCCGGGTATTGAATCCCCTGGTTTAGCTCCTCCTTTTGGATCATCACTGGTATTTTTATAACTGGCGCATTGATCACCAGTATAATAATCAAGTGGTTTATTAGTATTAGCTTTAACAAACGAATTATCCTTAAAAGATATTAAGGAAAAAGCGATAATTAAAGTAATTAGTAATAATTTTTTCATATTGTTGGGATTAATTTTATATACTATAATATATCATAAAGTCAAATAAAATAAAAGCGTCAATAAAATTCAGATTTGTTTTATTGACGCTTTAGAATAAACAATTTATAGATCACTGATGTTAGTTTCCGGCGGACCAAAAACTAAATCACCCTCTAATTCAGCTACAGCTCTATTATATTGAAATAAATCGCTAGCAGAATCTACCAAAGAACGAGAATACAATAGCGGATCTGGTCCTGACCCTTCGGACCATAAAAAGGAATTATCAGTCATCACTCCGGCATAGAAACAATTTACTAGACTATCTACATTAAGGATGCGATTGTCGAGTACTATAATTCTTTTGATATTATCACAATCTGTAAAATCGTAAAAATCTTCAAGCGTTATTTCCTGATTTGGATCTCCGGGATCAACTTTTCTATCTCCATTTTTATCTGTCCAAATAGAAGTAACTAAATTATTATGAAGAGAAATTTCCTCATTTCTTTTTATGATTTCCCAGGTATTAGCAGTAAAAACAATATTAGATTTATTGGAAAAAGTTTGGTTAATAAAATTAGTTTTAGTTAATGGATATGTTGGTTTATATTTAGGCTGTTTGCTACTTCTTGTTTCATACAAACTAATATGATTAATATTTAATGACTTTAGCAAATCTTGAATTTTTTTCCCGGAAATTGATAAATCTATCGGGTCAAATTGGTAACAACAAGCACGCGGATAAGGATAACGCAAAAATGGCAAGGCTATTTCAACACGAACACTTTCTAAGGCGGTCCATTTTCTTTGTACGCTAGTTCTTGAAATAAAACTAGGGTATATTTTGTACTCGTCAACAAAACGATAACCACCAACCTTCCATTTTTCTTCTGAATTAATCTTCTCATCCAAGGCCACCCATTTCAAATCAGAAACCATAAAAGTTTTTCTTTTAGGCTTAAAATCTTGGTAATATATTGTCTTTATCAGTTCGTGGATTTTTGCAGGCACATTGGGGGTTTTTCTCTCTTCTAAAGATATGATCCGGATATCGTATTCTTCTTTTCTCTCTTCTAGATAGGTTTTATACAAAACTTTGTCCTGTTCAGTAGGCACTAAGACTAAATATCCCCACTTCAACTTTGGTGGCGGCGGAGCTATAGCCAGAGTTAGAGTATTCGAATTAAACAACAATCCAATGAGAATTAAACATATTAAAATCAACCTTTTCACCTCATTCACCTCCTTTTCATTAAATTTTTCCAATTAATCCGTCAGCTGACGGGTTAATTGCAATTTTCAAGGTTCTAAGGTTTCTAGAAGATATAATAACAGATAAAAACCAGTTTGTCAAAAAAATTATCGACTTACGAGGTCGATAATTTTTAATTAAAAGGTCAGGTATGCTAAATTGAAAATGCTGGATAAGGGTGAAGCTCTTTTTGATTCCCTTGGTATTATTGAGATACTGACCGTAACTAGCCTAGAATTCTATCTAGAATCAACTTCCCAGACTAGATAAATTAATCAAGATGAAAAACTGCCGGGATTAATTTCTCTCCAATTAAGGTGGGGTAATACTTTAACCCTTAAAGTTTGAGAATCAGAAAAACCATTCTTACCTT
>MWBJ01000028.1 GCA_002069525.1 Parcubacteria group bacterium ADurb.Bin305
TAATATTCTAATTATTTTTATTTTTTAGTATATTAACTATAGCAATTTTTTTCACAAAAATCAAAAGACTACCTTAAAATTGTTAAAAAAATAATTAAAAAACGTCTCCCTCCTCGCAGAGAGAGACGTGAAAATATCTTAAGTGGATACTATTTAACTTTAGTAGCTTTTCCCGGTTTAATAGCAATTTTTTTCTCTTTGGCTTTAATAGTGGCTTTTTTCGGCATAACAATCTTCAACACACCTTTATCATAAGTAGCTTCTACTTTATCCTCCTCAATAGTAGCCGGCAATCTAATAACCCTCTGAAAAGATTGTTGTTTAACTTCTTGCCGCCAATAGTTTTTCTTTTTCTCTTCCTCTCTCTTTTCTGTTTCCCCACTCACTTTCAAAAGTCCATTTTCTATATTAATGTTTATCTGCTCTGGATTCATGCCGGGCACACTTAATTCAGCAATTAATTTATCTCCTTCTTCGTAAAGATTTAGAGGAGGTAAAGCCGTTTCCTTAAAGACGACCGGAAAAAGCCAATTGTCGTCCTCTTCAAAAAAACGATCTAAATCGCTAAGAGGTTTCCAAGGAATAATAGCCATAGTTTTAATTAAAATTTAAATTTTTCGACCTAAGCATCCTTCTAAACAAGAAAAATTTAAGAAGGATGAATGTTTTATTACCCCAACTAATAGATTTGACAGGATAAAAACACTTATTAAACAATAAACCTCCAATCAATCTTCATAGTCAAATGGTTTTCTCCGAAGCTGTTTCTTGTAAGACACTTTTTTCTTTTCTTCTAATCTCTTGGCCTTCTCAAAATTCGACGGCTGAGTAGGAATTCTTGGTTTATTCGGCTGTAAAGCTTTCTTAATGCCTTCATTTAGTCGCTCCACTACTCTTTTCTGATTTTCCAAAGCCGATCTAGTCTCACTACAACGTAAAATTATTTCACCTTCTTGAGACATTGAATTTTTAAAATATTCTTTTATTTTTTCTTTTTCCTCGTCGGTAAAACTTTTAGATTCGTCTACTACCCAATGCAGTTCAGCCTTAGTATTAACTTTATTAACATTTTGACCTCCGGGTCCCCCGGACCGAACAAACCGAATCTCTAATTCATTATCAGAAACCATATCTTCTTTACGAACCGCTGTTAACTTATTATCATTATCTTCTGAACAATCATTTTCTTCCAGCAATCCTTCATTTCTATTTTCCGAGACCCCCTCCTTGGCTTTATCAGATAACAAACTCATATTTTCAAAATTACTCATATAATAATTTCAACTGGGTATTATTTAAATTTTATTTATTGATGCGTTAGAAAATATTTTTCATAAGTTCTTTCGATATATTCTTTGGCTTTATCAGCTCCTTCCCATCCTAATACTTTAGTAATTTTATTTTCTAAAATTTTATAAGTTTCAAAAAAATTAACTATTTGTTTAATAAAATGCGGAGGGAAATCTGTATAGCTTTCAAAATCTTTGTATATTAAATCATCATAAGCTACAGCTAAAATTTTAAAATCCACAATGCCTGAATCTTCAAATTTCAATAAAGCAATCGGTTTAGCCCGAAGAAGGCAACCAGAAAAAGTAGGTTTAGATGAAATTACTAGTACATCAGCTGGATCCCCATCATCAGCCAAAGTTTCCGGAATAAAACCATACTCACCGGGATAGTACACCGAAGAAGGTAAAATACGATCTAGTTTAATGGTTTCAAATTTAGCGTCAAACTCGTATTTATTACTAGAACCTTGAGGAATTTCTACCAACACATAGACCACATCTGGCGCCTGATCGCCAATTTTTAATTTAGAGAAATTCATTGAAAATTATTATCTAGTTAAATATTGTCTTTTAAAATAAAAATAAATAATAAGTATAATTAATATAATTATACCGCTTTTTAATGAAATTTTCAAGCCCCTTAACTTAATAAAATACACCCTGCTAACAAGACCGAAAACTTAACTATTCTGGGCTTTACTTTGAGACCAGACTTGATAAAAATCGAATCTTAAATAACCCTAATTAATAACGGAAGTTGATATTAATTTGGTAATCTTTAGCTCCAAAGGCTTGTTTGGTAAATTCAGCGGCTTTATAAGGAGCAAAAACTTTACAGCTAAAAATATCTAAATAAATAGCTCGACTAGCATTAGCAAAATGCGCTGAAATTAAAGACGTTTCTATTAATTGCGTCATAGAAAAACCAGCCACCCTCTCTTCTTCTCCAAAATTTACTACTACAGTTTCGCCAAAACGTCGCATATCTATTAATTCGCAAAGATCTTTCACGAATTGTTTTATGTATTCAGCGTCTGTCATTTTAGCTAAATCACAATCTTTTAAATCAATAGAAACTGCTAATCCCCAAGGATTAGAGGTATTGTATTTGTTTATAATTTCCTGATCTTTTTGTTCTTGTTCCGATATCATAAAATTCAATTTAATTAAATTTAAATTTTTGTTTTTAATTAGATTCTTGCTCTTTTGGGATTTTAACCTAATTAATAAAACGAAACTACGATATCAAAAATTATAATAATTGTCAATAGAATTCTAAAAATTGGAGCAGCGTAAATAAAATTATTCTAACAGCTTAATACCGATTTCTGTTTGGCTCGGATTGTCTAAAATAATTTCTGGATTACCATTATCTTCTTTAATCGCTCTTCGTGCTCTAATTATCCTATTAATATAATATTTTTCTGGTGATTCTAAAAATTTATCTTGATCTAATTTAAATAATGCAACTGTAAAACATTGATTAGAATACAGTCTTCCAAAATTAAGAAAAATTGTATCAATGTTAGAACAATAAGAGTTTACAACTTTTCCTTCAATAATAATCTCTGACCCATAAAAATTTTGCGCCTGACAAGCATCAACTACTTTTAATTCTGTAATGTCCACGTTAATTTTTGCCCATTAATTTGTTTAACTTGCATTTTTTCTTGATTAATAGTAAGATTTAAACACCTTTTGCTATTCAAAGTAAAAGGTTAAAAAGGAGGTCTTTGAAATGACAAAACATCTAAAGAATTCAAAAAACCCAAAGAATTCAAAAAACCGAAAGAATTCAAAAAACCCAAACAATTCAAAAAACCCAAACAATTCAAAAAGCCGAAAGAATTTAAAAAATCGAAAGAATCAAACAAAATTATTAAGAGCACTACTAGTAGAATTGGATCAAGAGATCCAAAGATGGAATGCAGAATTAGAACAAGAAATATTACGCAAAGAAGAGTTGCGGAAAAAGGAGGAAGAAGAGTGGCGCCAGAAAGAGGAAGAGCTGCGGAAAAAAAGGGAGGAAGAGTGGCGTCAGAAAGAAGAAGAGCTGCGGAAAAAGGAAGAAGAAGAGTGGCGACAATGGAGAGAAGAGAGGAAAAAGGAATGGCAAAACAGAGAAGAAATATTAAAAATCAAAAAGCAATTGATAGAAGACGATAAAGAATTTAGAGAACACATGCGTAGATTAGGTAGAGATCCACTAGAACTTCCCGACGTCGACAAAAGTGAATTTGATCTCTACTATGGAAGAGTCGACGGAAATGGAGAGTGGGAACCCATTCCCCCAGAGTTATACAAAATAAAATAGTAAATATAATGGGGCAGGATAAATCTTGCCCCTTATTTTTTTATTTTCTTGATATGGTGGTATTTTTATTTAAATCAGGCGATAATACAAAGCGCCATTTTCTTCGACTCCAATAATAACCTGCGTAATCTATGCCAATGCGCGCAGTTTTTATGATTGAAGCAGGCTTAATCTCTTCCTGCCAATCTTCTAACCAAATTCTGCTACTTGTAACTAAATCTTCGCCATAAAAAGATTTATCTAATTGCAAGTAACGACAAACTTTTCCCGGACCATTAGTTTGTTTTTTAATCTGCTGATAAGCAGAACTCGACTGAGCCAACTCCGGAATAACTGGTTCAATTGAACGAATTAATACGCATTCTGGTTTATCTTGTCGGAAAGTAGAAATATTTAATTGCCAATGCCTTCCATAGACTAAATAAATATAAATATGCCCTCCAATTAAAAACTCGGCTTCATTTCTTAAAGTTCTTTTTCCTTGATAAGCATGAGAAGCTTTATCTTGAGGTCCAACGTAGGCTTCTACTTCAATAATTTTACCGATTAATTTTTTATCACCGATCTGCCTAATTAAATATTTTCCCAACAAGCTCGGGGCTACTGTTAAAGTAGGTTGAATATAAAATTGTCGCGCCAATCTTCGTTTCATAAAAAAACAATTATTATAAGCGCCAAATAAAATATTGATTATTATTCATTAATATTAACAAAGTAAAAACTATCTTCAAATCCGCCCGCAAACCAAGCAGTTGGTTTGCTCAGCCCTTCTTCACTTCGTTCAGTCGGGCTGGCGGGATTTGCCTACAAGTAATTCGCCTTCGGCGAATTCTCGCAGGCCGCCCCTCGCGGTCGCCAAAGGCGACATCGCTGCGGTCTTCAAATCCGCCCGCAAACCAAGCAGTTGGTTTGCTCAGCCCTTCTTCACTTCGTTCAGTCGGGCTGGCGGGA
>MWBJ01000029.1 GCA_002069525.1 Parcubacteria group bacterium ADurb.Bin305
ATTTATTTAGTAATGTTAGGCAATTTGTTTTGTAATTTATAAATTTTGCCTTGGCAATAGGAAAGTCCTTAATTCTGCCGGCTATTTTTAAAATTACTTAATCTTAACTACGGCATTAAGCGCCAAAACTAATTTTTGCGACGGAGTGTTGAGCGCCCTAACTAATCGAGACAAGGGTAATTTCAAGGACCCGACTAACCGACCTAGTAAAATTTCTTTAGCGGGTATTGTGGCTAATTCTTTTATAGTATCCGAATTAATCTCTTGACCATCTAAAAACCCTCCTAAAAGAATAAATTGTTCTTTTTTACTGGCAAAGCTAGATAAAGTTTTAGCTACTGCTATTGGGTCTTCCCAAGCAAAATTAACCAACACCGATCCTAATAATGTATCTGCCAAACCTCCACCAAATCCATTCTGAACAAAAGCCAAATTGAGCAGAGTTTTTTTATAAACATGGGCTTCAGCGTTAATAATATTTAATTGTTTCCGCAATTCATTCAAATCAGAAACAGGCACTCCTTGAATATTAGTAAAATAAATAGCTCTGGCTTTTTTAATATTAGCCAACAAATCCTGAAGAATTTTTTGTTTTTTTTCTTTAGAAATCATATTGAGTTTATTTTTTCATTTACTAGATAAAAAAATTGTCTTTCCCCAGACAATTTTAAACCTATTAACTATTAACTTTCCTTATTAGGATTTATCTCTAAAATTTTAGATGACCTAATGTCTGCGGAAATATTTTATTCTTTTGTTTATATCCTATACTTCAACTACTTTACAGCTTAGCAAATTCAAGAATAAAAGTCAAGCCAATCCTTTAGAACCAATTAACGACTTACGATGTCGTTAACTTTTTAACGAGACCCAATAATTGAAGCAATTAATTGATCATTAAAAATTTCAGCTATTTTGTTTAATTTTTGCGCCTGATTGGAGTTTAAAACTACTTGATTCCTTAATAATTTTTGTTGTTCTTTCACTTGTTCTCTAATTACCTGAATTTGATAAGCAACCAACTTCTTCTCTGTTTCAGAAGTTTCTTGAGTAGAATCATTTATTTCAGCTACTAATTTATCAACCTCGCTGCCGGCCAAAGGCAGATAGAAATAAGGTAATTCCTTCTGCCAGCGAGCTAAACTAAACCTCTTATTTTTATCAACAACCAAACCATATTTTAAAGTCGCGCCCCCGCGTTTCATAATTTCCTGAGCGCGAATTTTCTTACGGGAAAGTGTAAGACCAGTAATAGCCGAGACATCATCTATAGCGCAAATTGTTTTACCTGTAGATTTTTCAATAATAATATGATCTACCCCATTTTTAGTATCATCATAAAGAGTGGTTCGCACCGTGACAAATTTATCCCTCAAAACTTTATTCCAAACAATCGTGGTTAACTCTTCAGCTACTTCACCAATCATTTGACTCTCTTGATCAGCTGGGGTCTTCGATTCTTGACTTTCGGCTGAATGCTTGTGCTGTTCAGCCTTGAGCTGATCTTCCTTAATTTCTTGCTCAGAATAAATGCCTTGAAAAGCCCAAGGGTCCAAACGACAATCTTGATCGACCGGAACACCTTCCTTATTTTTTAAATATTCTGAAACACCTTGAAGTAACTTTTCTAATTTCGCCCGATCTGGAGTTTTGGGGGTTTCTAAAGAATTTTTAAATTTTTCCATAAATTTTAAAAAATAGTTTAATAAATTTAACCACAAAATACTGACAATTAGAACATAGTGTTTATAATCTAATCAGTTACCTACCCGAGTATCTATCAGCTCGGAGCTCTTAATTTTCTTTTCAAGGTAAAGATTTTTTGTTGATGGGTCAACTTGCATTATTAATTCCGTTTTATTCGAAGTGTAATAGCCAGAACCAATTGTTGTATCGTTGTCTTCTAACACAGAAATAACTAAAGCCCCATTCTGAATTTCAGCGTTCTCCACTCTGACAACATCAATTACATCATAATAAAAATACGATTCACATACCTTTAAGTTATAATTGCAAACCCTATAACGAACAGATAAATGTGTGCCATTAAACGCAGGATCCCCTCTCATCTCTTCAAAAATAAAATAAGGGTCTAATTGGTAGAATTTATCAAAAGATAACATTACTTTAGCTAATAATCCCTCTTGATTATTGGGCTTAATATAATATTGATTATCACTAAGTTTAATAAGACGTTCTTCCTGAACAATTGGAACTGTAGGGCTGACGCTATTGCTAACAACTTCTGAGACATTACACTGCAATTGCTGGCAAGTAAAATTCTTAAATTTAATGAGAAGAAAAGTATACACTGAAACTGAAATAATTATGATAAATAATATTGGTAAAAATTTTTTCATATTTATTGTTAATTTCAATAGAAAAGAAAATTAAAAAGAAGATTAGAATAATTCTTTATATCTTTTTTGAAGCAATTTTTGATTTTTTTCTATTAATTGATGCTGCTTTTTTAGTTCTGGCGGAATAATTTTTTTATTTTTCTTTAGATAATTATATACTGCTTCTCTTAAAGCGTCAATAGCCAACACTGAGCAATGAATTTTGACTGGCGGCAAATTACCTAAATCATTGATAACTTCCCCTTTAGTTAATTTTAAAGCCTCGGCAATTGATTTGCCTCTCACTATCTGACAAACTGCGTTAGAAGAAGCAATAGCTGCCACGCAACCAAAGGTTTCAAATTTAGCCTCTTTAATGTATTCTTCATTTTTTCCCCGCTTGTCCTTCCTTTGACCAACTTTAATATAAAGCCACATCACATCTCCGCATACTAAATTACCCACTTTTCCTAAGCCATCAGGTCGCTGAATTTTGCCATAATATTTTGGTTTCTTAAAATAGGCTAGCACTTTTCTGTTATAAATATCATTCATAATTTTTTTTAAAAGGAGAAATTAACCTTAAATCGTGGATAACTTGAGGTAAAACCTGTAAAGTATAATCAATATCTTGCTCTGTTGTTCCCCTACCCAAAGTTAACCTAAGAGAGCCTTGGGCCTTATAGGCCGGCAAACCTAAAGATAATAAAACATAACTTGGTGTTAAATCTTGCGACGAACAGGCCGATCCGGTAGAAGCGCAAATACCTAATAAATCTAATTTCATTACTATGGCTTCTCCTTCTACGAAGTCAAACCAAAAATTCACATTATTAGCTAATCTTTTCCGGGGATGACCAGTTAAATGAGAACCTTTAATGCTTACCAAAATTCCTTTAATTAGTTTATCCCTTAAATTAATTAATCTTAGGGATTCAGTGGCCATTTCTTTTTGGCAAAGTTCAGCCGCTTTAGCAAAACCGACAATAGCCGGTACATTTACTGTCGAAGGTCGTAAATTATGTTCTTGCCCACCCCCATGTAAATACGGCTCTATGGCTACTCCTTCCCTAATAAACAAACAAGCCGCTCCTTTGGGACCATAAATTTTGTGAGAACTAGCTGTTAATAAATCTATATTCATTTTACTAACATTAATAGGAATTTTGCCAAAGGTTTGACTAACATCAGTATGAAAATAAATTTTCTTTTCTCGGCAAATTTTACCTATGGCACCTATCGGCTGCAAAGTTCCTATTTCATTTTGACCATGAATAATAGAAACTAGAATAGTATTTTTGCGAATAGCTTTAGCTATATCTTTCGGATTTAATATACCCAATCGATTAGGTTTAATTTCGGTAACCTCAAAACCTTGCGATTGCAACCATTGGGCTGTATTCCTGACACACGAATGCTCTATGGCTGAAATTATAAGATGGTTGCCCTTGGACTTATTCTTAAAAGCTACTCCTTTTAAAGCCCAATTCACGCTTTCTGTGGCAGACCCGGTAAAAATTATTTCGTCTGTTTTAGCGTGTAAAAGATTAGCAATAGTTTTACGACTTTTTTCTAAAGCATATTTAGCCTCGCGACCTAAAGAATATAATGACATAGTATTACCAAACTTCTGATTAAAATAAGGCTGCATCGCTTGAAGTACCCGCTTATCAACAGGAGTAGTAGCAGCATAATCCAAATAAATTGTTTTTTTATGTTTAGACATTGTATTAGATAGTTTTAATTGCTGGCCAAAATTTTATACTTTTATAATCTTGTTTTAAAAAACTAAATTTTAAGTTTAAAGATAAAAATTAAAGAAAATAATTAAAAATTGAGGATCTAAGCCATTAATTTATTACATTGAGATTCCATTATTTCTATTGATTTTATTTATTTTCCATCCCAGATTTTTATGGTATGATCCCTGCCCCC
>MWBJ01000030.1 GCA_002069525.1 Parcubacteria group bacterium ADurb.Bin305
TTGTTTAATTTTCTTAAGAGCAAAAATAATAGCTTGATATTCTGCTTCATTATTAGTAGTTTCTCCGATATATCGAGCATATTCTTTATTGCCTATCACTACTCCTAAGGCGGCTGGTCCGGGATTATTTCTAGCGCCACCATCTGTAAAAACCTCTAACTTATCCATAGTTGTCAGCCAAATGAGAGGTTTCAACATAAATATTCTGTTTAAGAGTTCTTGGGTAAATATGACTATGCTAGGCAAGATGTGGCCTTATACTATCATAAAGCAATCATTATACCTACCTTTCATAAATTTCTTAAATGAAGCATATCATATGAACCAACGAAGCACTTGACACAATAACGATATTAAGATATAATTAAATAGTTCTTTAATATTAAAAGAAAAGGAGGTGAAACTTCAATGGCAAGAGTACAATGTGCTATTTGTAAAGAAGAAGGCGACACGAGTAATATGTATTATTGCTCCTACTGTAATTTGTGGGTCCATTTTGAGTGCGGTGGCGGCTCTATTGGATTTATAGGCATTGGATCTACAAATCCAACATGTCCTAAGTGCGGCAGAGAACTAACAAAGTAAAAATTTTAGATTCTATTTTCCTAAAAAGGAAATAAAATTTTAGAGAAAGGAGGTGGGGAAAATGGAACAATGGGAAATACGATGGGAAAATTATTATAGCATTTTAGAAATTCCATTTAGCGCCACAGCCCAGGACATCAAAGACGCTTACGCTGTCCAAACCCAAATTTATCATCCTGATAAGTATACAGATTGTTCAGAAAAAGTCAGAAAAAAAGTCCAAAAGAGAATGGAGAAAATAAACAGAGCCTGGGAAATCTTAAAAGATCCCCAGAAAAGAGCAGACTACAACAAAGAATATAAAAGCAGACTAAAATCAAAATCATCGCGGACCACCTCTCAAAACAATACTTCATCTACTCCACCTGATCCACCTAATCCACCGCCTCCACCTACTCCACCGCCTCATCCTATACTCAGCCGAACATACATTGATTTTGGAACAGTAAAAGCTGGAACTCTCCACGCTACTGATATCACTATCGAAAATGTTGGTGGGACATATACAAAGATTGAAGTGTATTATACCGATTATAGAAAACATAGTGACTGGCTTGCAGTTGAGATTGTAAACCCCTCTGATTCCAAGCAACCATTCACTATTAAGTTGGTTGCTAAGGGAAAAGAATGGGAAACGCATTACAGCGAGTCCCTTACTGTCTGTCTTATCAACAAAAATACCGGCCAAGAAGGAATGGCTACAATAAGAGTCAGCCTAGAAACTAAACCACAGAATTGGCTAGAAAAACTGACTATCGAGAAAGCGCTAATGTGGCTTGGAATAATTGCAGTAGGACTTGGTCTGTTATACTGGCTAATACGGGGGGCATTTTATCTTCTCGTTATAGTAATGCTTATATATGGCATTACCCACTTGGATGAATTTATGTAATGCAAGAATTGATTGTGAGTAATGCTTATCTATGGCATTACTCACATGAATGCCTAGCGGATTTCTTATAATTCTCAGAAATCCGCTTTTTTGTTACTAAGAAGAATATGAGTAAATTACTAATATTGTAGTTGCCGCAATTTCAGAAAACCCGAAACTTAACAAAATAATGACATTAAATACCAGAGATTTTTATATAGAACAGATTATCTTTTAAGATGGCAAGATAAACAATATCCAGACAGATAATTTTCCTGAATTCCTTAAACACTTTAATAAAGATTAAAAGAAATCAAACATAAACCATTACCTTTCTTAAAACCATATGCCAAAGATAATGCTGCCAATGAAAGATTCAGCCGCGCCTTAGATGAAACAGATCCTTTAGGTTTTGCCGCACTGGTTGGGAATATGAGTCTTGGTGGCGCTGGAATGGGTTAGCGGAAAGAACAGGGAAAAGGATTTGGAAGATTTTGAAGATTTGAACCTCAGATAACTAGCAAAGAAAAAAGAAATGTCAGAGAAAGAAGTTGAAATTTTAGAAGACGAATTAAAAGATTTAAAGAACGTTTAACTGAACTAAGGGGTCAACAATAAAGAAGGCTGTTAACCCCACTCTTGTTGTATGAAGGAGCAAGACCAGCCTTTTCCTCTATTAAAATAACGCTAACTTTTTGTTACTCCCCTTGTTATAGCAAGACCAAGACTTTGTAAAAGAATAAGGTTTAATCCAAATGCGACTTATTTTTAACCTCAGGGAATACCAATGAAGTGTTTGGAAATGGTTGAATTAACTACCGAGAAATTAGAGGCTTTAAGGTTGAGAAATATAAAAGAATTAGAACGGACGGAAGCGATTAAAGATATAAATACCCCCGCAGAGCACTTATCAAAGGATGTTACTCTCGGCTTATAAAAAAATACCAAGGCTTTAATAGAAGGTACAGCAATAAAGATAAGAAAACAACTATGCACTTGGCGTTTAACTACCCAACTATACACATTTTAAGGTTTAGGTCATCAAATTCTTAATTTACCCCATTACCTAACCCAATCAAACACTGAGTCTAATAAAATATATGTTAGCTTTTTTTACTTTAAAGTCAAATGGTTTGTAAAACATTAAAATAGACTATTTAATCTCCCATCTAAAGCCTCATTAACCAACCTATCAGCTCTTTTATTCTCTTCTCTAGGAATTAAATTAAAAACTAAATTAGGAAAGTCTAATCTCAAATTCCAAACAGTAATAAATAATTTACCCAATTCTGGTTCTAAAATCTTGTACTGACCATTTAATTGTTTAACAACTAATTCTGAATCAGAATTAATAATAATTTTAGTGTTGGCTAGCTTCTCCTTGCCTAATAATTGCTTACTTTTCTTAAGAGCAAAAATAATAGCTTGATATTCTGCTTCATTATTGGTAGCTTCTCCAAGATATTGAGAATATTCTTTATTACCTATCACTACCCCTAGAGCGGCAGGTCCGGGATTGTTTCGGGCGCCACCATCTGTAAAAACCTCTAACTTATCCATAGTTTATTAATATTAAATTTCTAATCAAATGTATTTAGAATGCCTTGACTAAATTTTAATTATTTAATTGCTTTATCTTGATTAATGATTGTCCAAGGAAAAGAGCTATCTAAGGGCAAAGAAAAAGCGCTAGCTGCTAAATGCCCTCCTCCACCATACTTTTCTGCTATTTTTGCTACATCAACAGATCCATCAGAACGCAAAGAAACTTTAATCTTAAAGTTATCCATATACCAGATAATAGCCAAAGGGGGTTGTTTCCTTACTAATTTTTCGCCTAATTCGGAAATTAAAATTGAACTATTAACAGCCAAGACTTGGTAACCCTCAAAATTTACCAACACAGCATTCTCTGCGATTTCCTCAATGAGGTTATTTTGCGATTTTATAATAGTTTTACCTTGTTCAACTATCTCCAAAAATAATTTATTATTGGCTAACTTTTTATCTAACTGATTCCAATTCTCATAAGTGAAATCAGTTGATTGAATTACGGCATTAACTTCCCGACTATAAGGAAGTTCGAACTTCCACAAATCCATATCTTCCGTATAAAACAATAATTTAGGAATGTCTTTGGTGGGAAAAAGATATTTCCAACTTAAAACACAGCCAGAATGATTCATGTCAAACACCGTTTCATCAAATAACGACAATGCTGGTTGGGCGCTAAGATGGTGATCAATCAGAACTAAAAAAGCCGCTTGTTTCTTCAAATCTTCAACTAGGTTTTGTTTGGGACAATAGTCTAAAAAATAAACCTCTTGACCAGATACACTATATTGATATTCCCTACCATAATCCCGGCCTTCGTAATTAGCGTTGTCCTTAAACTTCAACCAAAAAACCCAACTTGCTCCAAACCCATCACTACAATTTTTATGATAAAAAATACTTCTAGAAACCATACTTTTTTACTTTAGTTTGTTTTTGTCTAAGGCCTCTAAGCCGGGCAATTTTTCACCGGCTAAATAATTAAGCATAGCTCCTCCCCCAGTTGAGAAAAAAACATTTTCGGATTCAAACTTAGACAATTTTATTTTTAGCAATTTAAAGCTTTTTAAAGTGTCGCCCCCACCAATTAAAACTTTAGCGTCTTTATTTTTACTGATAGCCAGAATAATCTGTTTAGTCCCTTTTTGAAATCTCGCCTCTTCTATTTTACCTAGAGGGCCATTCCAAAAAATCATTCT
>MWBJ01000031.1 GCA_002069525.1 Parcubacteria group bacterium ADurb.Bin305
GGTATGTAGGTAAAAGAAAAAACCTAAAAAGCCGATATATAGATAAATATTATATGTAAGTTTACCCCAGCTGGCTAGGGCAAAATCTTACAATTACAAAGAATTATCTATAATGATATGATAATCTTATGAATCCAGGTATATTTTTTGGGCTATTTGCGGCCTTTTTGTTCGCATTTAGCTTAATTAGCCTAAAAAAAAGCTTTGAAGAATTTCCTCCCTCTGTTGCGTTTCTTTGTGACGCAGTTTTTGGTTTAGTAATATGGGTACCAGTATCATTGATACTAGGAGTAAATCCAATTAACTTTTTATCAATCCTTCCCTGGGCCCTTGCAAGTGCAATTCTATCTGAAGCTTACTATTTCTATGTGCTTTCAAAGGGAGAAATTAGTCTTACAGGTACAATACTTGCAAGCTATCCCATTTATACAGCGATTTTATCAAGATTTATAAATAACGAGATCCTAAATGGTCCTCAGATTAGAGCAATTCTGATAACAATAATAGGTACTTTAATCGTTACACTTGATAAAAATATTAATTTAAAAGATTTGAAAAAGAAAGATTACATATTTTGGGCACTATCTGGAGCTATTGCTGTTGGTTTAAGCGATAGCTTATCGAAAAACGCTATTGATAGAATTAGTTTGCAAGATTTCCTTTTTATTTTAGCTTTTGTTCAAGTTCCAGTAGCAGTAGTTTATTTAAAATTAGAAAAAGAAAAACTTTCTCATCTTCGAGATTTAACTAAAGATATCGGAAAGTATAAATTTGCTTTAGTCGGATCTCTGTTTAACATTTTAGGTGTACTTTTCCTTTGGATTTCTTTTAGCGAAATCTATGCCTCTATAGCATCGCCATTAACCGCAACATATCCTGTGTTAATGGTTATTTTGGCATATATCTTCCTAAAAGAAAAAGTAAACAAAAAGGATTATTTCGGCATAATTTTAGTTTTAATAGGGATAATTACATTAAGCCGGGTATCGTAATTAAGGTAATAGCGAATTTGTTCTGTTAGTGTCAATAGGACTTCTTCTTTTGTTTTCTACAACAATTTTCTTGGGTGTTAACTGAATGTATTTTTTTGCATACAAGTTTCTTGAGCTCTCAATCACATCATTTACCTTATTATAATTATCTATTATATTTACGGGAACTGTCACACCTGAAAAGGGTTCTTCGGGGTTTAGTGCGCCAAGCCTCATATAAAAATGATATGAAGGAAGGCTAGATATTTCACCTGAATCAACATAAGGCCTAAATTGGGGGAGTATCATTCTTTCGTCTTCCGGATTAGCTGTTCTGAAGCAAATAACTGTTCCTGTATTGGCCAAAGTTACATTTACTAAAGAGGTTTCTTCTAGTTGAGAAGTAGTCTGATGAGCCAAAATAGCATTCAAACGATATTTACGAGCTTCAGAAAGAATTTGAGCAAAAGCCGGAGTAGCAAAGTTCTGAAACTCATCAACATATAAATAAAAATCTTTTCTTTGATCTTGGGGCATTCGTGCTCGTTTCAAAGAAGCTAGTTGTATCTTCGCCATTATCAATACTCCAAAAACACTGGAATTATCCTCACCAATCTTTCCTTTTGATAGGTTGCATAAAAGTATTTTTCCATTATTAAGAATTTCGTCAAAACTTACTGTAGATTTTGGTTGTTCCAATATTCTCTTGGCTGTTGGTGAAAACAAAAATCTCCCAATCTTATTTGTAATTGGTGAAATCATTTTAACTTTTTGATAATCTCCCGCTTTAGCAAATTCGTATTTCCAAAAATCTCTTAAATTCTCGTCAGTTAAATTTCTAATAACTGATTTTCTAAACGAAGTGTTAATTAATAATTTATAAACCGTAAATAATGTGGCATCTGGAACAGTAAAAGCCGTATGAATAGTGTTTCTTAAAATATATTCCATTCTAGGACCTGAATATTTATCAGTATAAATTTTATGGAAAATAGATATTATGCTTTCCGCTATAAATTCCTTTTCTCTAATGGCTTCATTGGGAGTTAAATTTGGAGTAAGTTCCAGTAAGTTAATCCCCATCGGATAGCCTATATCATCCGGATTAAAATACACCACATCCTCAAGTCTTTTATCAGGAATAATAGATAATACCTGGTCAATTAAATCACCATGAGGATCGATTAAGCACAAACCTTTATTATTATCTAGATCTTGTTTAACCATCGATAGAAGCATGGTAGATTTACCAGTTCCAGTTGCTCCTAAAATATAGACATGTCTACGCCTTTCATCTTTGGTTAGTCCTATTGGTGTGGTTGTTCCTCCATAATTATTTTCTGCAAAAATAACATCCAGTGAATCTGTCTTTTTAAGCGATAAGGGTGCCGGTAATTCCTTACTATGTTGTTTCAGCAAATCTTCTGTTTTAGTTGTCTTCGTATAAGGAAAATGAAATAAATCGGACATTTCAGACGTTGATAATATTGATATCCCAAGTGGCCCAAGAAAACGATTTTTAAATAGTAGATAGTTAAAGTCAGAAAATATTTTAAGTCTGGGATATTTTGCTAATCGAATCGATTGATATTCAGCATTACTAAATGAAGATAAAGCAGAAATAAAACCACGTTCGCGGCGTTTAATTTCTTGATAATTATCACCAATTAGAAGTAATCTTATAGAAGCAGAAAATAAGGGTTGATCCAACTTATTCTTTATCAGCTTTTCTAACTCTTCTTGATATGGATTACTGGTTTTTTCCTTTAAGGATTTACCCGTATTTAAAAATGGGCCTTCGTTACCTCCAGAGACAACGAAAACCATTAGTCCAATTGGTAACATTAAAAGATAAAATAACGGCTTAAAAACCCAACTGAAGGGCTGTATAAAGGGTTTGTTTAACAGGCTGTTAATATTTGATGATAAATCTTTTCCGGAATAAATCAGGCGAGAGATATAACGTATTTCAGGTTTTTTGGATTTTTTCAGAGGAGATAATACTAATTGAAAACTAATCAATTCATTATTACTTAGTTTCGTCATATTACCTGTTAAATAGGCGATAGGATCATGTTTATCTAGAGCTGCTTGTTTTTTCAAAGGAAAGGCAAAATGTTTAGACAAAGTTAATTCAATGTTATTTAAAAAACTAGATTTCTTACTTGAATCCAAATAATCACTTACCTTTGATACGCTAAGTCCGGGTAAATAAGATAGAAGTGTTTTTTTAAGCATCTCTGCATCATCAGAATCAACTCTAACCAAATATTTAATCCCATCTTCTTTTGTAGAAACTATTTCAAAGGCGTAATTTTTGGCAATATTAAAAAATCTATAAAGTAATGTCTGCTGTTTTGCCAATCCATGAATAACTGAAAATAACTGCTCTGTAGTATAGGGGTTTTGCTCAGTTACTCTTAATGGTTGTAGTTCTAATAAAGATTGAGGCTCCTTAGAAGATTTGTATAAAAAATACAAACGTAAAGCATGGTAAAGCACAAGAAATAATATAAAAACAATCAAAAAAGCTAAGGCTATAGGCAAAAACGAAGAAAGAATATCAACAATCTGTTGTATGGATATCTTGTAGCTTAAAAGTATCTTGGTTAAGTTTGTCATTATCCAGCCTTACTAGGCAGGATTACTTTGGAGTATACATTAACTCATT
>MWBJ01000032.1 GCA_002069525.1 Parcubacteria group bacterium ADurb.Bin305
GCCTGTCAAGTCAAGGGAGTCGGGAATAGCTGAACCCCGCCTAAGTTTTTGAGTAGTGGAATTGGAAACTCAAAAATTTTGGCGGGGTAAGCTAGGCTCGATGACAGGGGCTAAGTCATAACAAGGCACCACTAGCGGAAGCTGGGGGTGAAACTTTTCTTTTTTAGAATATTATCCATTTTCAATACTGTTTTTCAGTATCGCAATGGATGATGGTCGATTTCTTCCTTCGGGAAGAAGGGTGTTGGTCTTGGAACCTCTAAGTTAAGACCCTAACAATTATTGTTAGATTTTAGGCTCTTGGAATAACTAAAAAGGGATAAATTTATTAATAGCAACTAAAAAACCTCTTAATTTATATTTAAGAGGTTTTTTGGTAGTATAAACGAGTAAAGAAATAAAAACCCAGATATTTTTTCTTGACTTATAAGAATGGTCTTGTTATACTTAAAAGCAGCATTAGGTTATTAAACGATAAATTAGCTAATTTTTATTTATGAGCGACAAATTAACTATATTATTAATTGAAGACGATCCATTTTTGAGCAGCGTTTTACAATTAAAATTAGAAAAAGAAAATTTTGAGGTTATTAGGGCTAGCGATGGAGAAGAGGCTCTTAATCTTCTTTTACAGCAAGGAGTGAAGCCGGATTTGGTTTTATTAGATTTAATCTTGCCTAAAAAGAATGGATTTGAGGTGTTGGAAACTATTCGCCAAGAACCAACTTTAGAAAAATTGCCAGTAATTATTATTTCTAATTTAGGGCAACCATCGGATATAGAAAGGGGTAAATCATTGGGGGTAATTGATTATTTTGTAAAAGCTCGTTTATCAATTGATGAATTAGTGAATAAAGTTAAAGAAGATGTAGCCACTAATAAATAGAAGTTCAATCAAGGGATTTTGCCTTGGCTATTTATTAATATTATTTATTATTTATTGATTATTATTTATCTCGATATGATAATTATTTATTAATAATTTATTAATTATCTATCGAGATTGTCTTCATGCCTTATATTAACGAAGTGAGATTTGGAGTAATTATTATTGATGGTAAAAAATACCATCAGGTTTTGATGGTAGGAGATTTAATAGAAGAAAGAGATGTTGCGCGTTTAAATAAAATTTATGGTTCTACTCATGAAATAGCTTTCTGGGAAATAGAAAAATTATTCTCTAATAAACCCACTCTTATTTTAATTGGCACTGGCTGGGAGGGGGCGCTGGTAGTTAGAAAGGATTTAATAAATAGAGCGCGGCGAGAAGGTATAGAATTTTATGCTGAAATTACTCCTCAAATAGTAAAGTATTATAATGCAAAAAGGCAATTCAAGGAAAAAATTAATGCTTTAATTCATACTACCTGCTAGAGACTATTTTTTAATTTGTTTCTAATATTCTACCTCCTCCTAAACATTTATTATCTTGATACCAAACTGCGAATTGACCCGGTGTTGGACAAAATACCGGTTTGTTAAATATCAGCTTTATTATTTGGTTTGATTTGATATTTTTTGATTTTTTTAATGGTATCATTTTTGCTAAATGCTTTGTTTGAGATGATCGTAATTTTATTTTTGCTAGAGCCGAATGTTTTAATTTCTCGCCGCTAATAAAAGTATAAGGGGAAATTAATATTTCTTTCTTAAATAAGTCTCGTTTATTGTGGGTTACTATTAAAGCATTGTTTTTAAAATCAAACCCACAAACATAGAAAGGACCATTAGCTAAACCTAATCCTTCGCGTTGACCTAAGGTATAAAGAGGAAGTCCGTGATGTTGGCCTAGAACTTGTTGTTTCGGATCATTTTTGTCTAGAATAGGTCCTGAAGGTAGAAGTAATTTAGTTTTTAGAAAATCTTTTAAATCTTTATTTTTTATAAAACAAAAATCTTGACTTTCTTTTATACGCTGAAAAATTAACCAATTCTGTTTTTGGGCTAATTGGTAAATGCTTTCTTTATAATAATTTCCTAAAGGAAAAATCAGGTGTTTTAATTGTTGTTGGTTTAGAAGCGCCAAATAATAACTTTGATCCTTCTTTTTATCTTTACTTTGCCATAATTCGTATTTTCTATTTCTAGTATTATATTTTATTTGGGCATAATGACCGGTAGCTACATAATTAATTTGGTGATTTTTAGCCCATTCTAAAAGTTTTTGAAGCTTGAAATAGCGATTGCAAATTAAGCAGGGGTTAGGTGTTCGTTGGTGTTTCGTTTCATTAATAAAATATTGAACAACAATATCAATAAAACCTTGTTTTACATCCCAAGTATAATGCGGTACGTTTAAAGTTTTACAGATAGATTGAGCAATTTTTATTGGCTGATTTATTAAGTCGCTATCACTTAGATTATTTTGATTATTTTTTTTCTTTTTTGTATTTTTCTTATCTTTATTGTTTTTTTTATTTTTTCCCAAAAGATTATTATCAGTGTGTTGCCAAGTAGGCAGTTTCAAGGTTAATCCTATGGGTTGAAATCCTTGTTTTTGTAATAAAAATATAGCTGCCGAAGAATCAATTCCACCCGACATTCCTACTACAATTTTAGGTTTTAAACTTTTAGAAGACATACATTTGTGGTATATTAAACATAAATTTTGATCATTAATTCTAACATTTTTTATTAAGGCTTTCAAATTGATAATAGTTGTGTTATTCTATAATAAACAGGGTTTTTATTATTGTCAGGCCGATGTAGCTCAATTGGCAGAGCAGGCCCTTCGTAAGGGCAAGGTTGTCGGTTCAACTCCGACCATCGGCTCAGCAAGTTTACTAACTTTATGGAATCTCAATGTAATAAATTAAGAAAAGAATATGAAGAATTAAAGGCTCTTAAGGATGAGTTTGTTTTAGAG
>MWBJ01000033.1 GCA_002069525.1 Parcubacteria group bacterium ADurb.Bin305
TTTAATTGCCGAAGATCAGCTAAAGTAATCAAAGAAACTTCATTCAAATCAGCCTTCGGTGATGTCTTGGGATCTGGAAAAATGAGTAAATAATCTTTCTGCGCCAAAGACACCTTAACCTGCCTTCTACCATCTAAAACTAAAATATTTTTTTCTTTTAAGGTGTCTAAAAATTGCTGATATAAAGAATTGGCGCAATCTACATTATTAATTATAACTGTTCTAACTTTATACCGCTCCAATAAATCAAAAAATCCCAAGAAATGATCTTTGTGAGGATGCGACAAAATAGCCACGTCAATAATCTTATCATACCAAGGCATTACCTTTCCCAGCTCTTCCACCACCTTGAAAGAACCAGCATCTATTAGAATATTACCGGTTTTAGTCTGAATAAATTCCGCATCACCCTGACCTACATCTAAAAAAATTACTCTATCGGTTAAGTTAATATAAGAAATAATTATAGCCAAAAAATAACTATTTAGCAGTACGAGAAACAGGCATATAAATAATAAATAATTTTTAAATTGCATATTGAATTATTTTAATTAATTATTTTAATCCTAAATTTTAGGTAGAAATAAAAACTTTTTGTTTTCTATATTTGTAATATAACCAAAAAACTACTGGATAAGTAAGTAAAAAGAGACCTGTTAATTGAGGCGAAATATAAAGTTGTGCCCCCGGCAAAGAAATTAATAATTGAGAAATTGTAATAATATAAGATAACAAGATATTCAACATAAATCCCCCCAGCCAAGCTAATGGTGGCAAGATTATCGCTGCAGCTATAGTTGCTAAGCCTAACATTAAAACCCAAGAAATTATCGGTACCACTAAAATATTGCTTAAAAGGGCAATAGTTGTAACTTTAGTAGTTTTAAAAATCAACCAAGGACTAACTAATATCAATGAAGATAAAGAAATTAATAAAGTGTCGCGCAAAATGCCGGCTGCTCCTGTAAAGATTTCCGACTGCCAAAAATTTTGTTGTTTTAACAAAGGATAGAATAAAATAATTCCTAAAGCGGCCAAAAAAGACAATTGAAAACCCAAGTCAAAAAACAACACCAAAGGATTAATAAACACCATGATCAAAGCCGCCACGAGCCAAGAGGTTAAAGAAGAATAAATTCTAAATAAACCTATAGCCAAAAACATAATAGCTGTCATTATCAATGATCGCATAACAGAAGGAGTAAAATCAGCCAAGGCAGCAAAACACAATAAACACCCCAAAACTCCGCCGGATTTCAATTGACGACTAAGAGGCAGAATACTAAATAAGTTTAATAATATGGCGCTCACTAATGACAAATGGAGACCAGAAACAGCTACCAGATGCGACAAACCTGCCTTATCTAATACCTCCTCTATCTCTTGGCTTAAATTGGAACGACGACCAAACAGCAAGCTTCTTAAAAAACCAGCCTGAGGTTCTTTTAAAACAAAATTAATTTGAGCAGTTAAATATTTTTTAATTTTGTTAACTGACAACCAAAAAGAAAAACCATTTTGAGGTACCAATTGAATTTCTGGCCAATTTAGTTCAAAATTAATCCAAGAATTATGAGAATAAAATGATTTTTTTAACAACTCAATCTCCCCTTTAACAAGTAATCTATTCCCTTTTTCATAGACAGGATAACACTCAGTCCTTATTAGTATTGCTTGATATTTAGACACAGTCTTATTAAGTGGCTTGGCTATTAATTGCTGATACTGACCGTTCTTATTCTCGGTGCTTAACACTACAACCTCTAAATTGGTTAGGTTATTTAAATTTACAGGTTTAAGTTGGGGTTGAATTAATAACCACCTGACCGCACCAAGGCAAAAACAAAATAAGGCAATTGACCAAATAGATTTTCTAACTAATAAGTAGACAACTGCCACGACCATGATCACACCAAGGCACCACCATAAATAATTCACAGCAAAATACCCACAATAAAAAAAGGCTCCTGCGGTTCAATTCTTGCGACAATTCCTGTAATCTGCACTTTTCCGCTTACGCTTTTATCAGAAAAAACATCTTCAGGTTTTCCGCAGCGGCTTATTAAGCCTTTTTCAATGCAAATAACTTTTGTGGAAAGTTTAAATACTTCGGCAAGGTCGTGACTTACCATAATTGTTGTTGCACCCGACAATTTATGCGCAACAGCAATTTCATCCTGAAGCAGAGTTCTCATTTCGGCATCGAGTGCTGAGAGAGGTTCATCGAGCAGCAGCAATTTAGGCTTACGGGCTAAAGCTCGCGCTAATGCCACACGCTGTTTTTGTCCGCCGGAAAGCCCGCCGGGTTTGTTCTTTTTAAATTCGGCTAACCCGAATATTTCAATTAGTTCTTTTACTTTCCCGGCATCTTTTACCGTCTGTCCGAATTGAATATTTTGCTCTACTGTCATATTGGGAAATAATGCAAAGTCCTGAAACATCAGACTTATATTTCTTTCCTGTGACGAAATATTTATTCTTCGTTCTGAATCGAACCATACTTTATCGCCAAATACAATTTTTCCCCTGTCAGGATTTAATAATCCCGCGAGAATTCTTAAAAGAGTAGTTTTACCCGCTCCCGAAGGACCGAAAAGAGCTGCGAGTTCACCTGCATCAATTTCGGTTTTAACAGTTAAATTTGTTTTACCGTTAGAAGTGAGCAACATTTTCTCAATATCAATATGTATTACTTCATTTTCCATATATTATTTTTTTTGTTAATGCTGTAAATTGTAGTTAAAAGAACCAGTGAAATAAGGAACAGAATAAGCGCGTACTGGTTTGCAGCGGAAAAATTTAACGCTTGAACCTCATCGTAAATTGCAATTGAAGCCACCCGCGTTTCGCCGGGCAT
>MWBJ01000034.1 GCA_002069525.1 Parcubacteria group bacterium ADurb.Bin305
GCTGCTGATACTTTTTAAACGCCACCGTTTGAGTCATCTTAAACGTTAAAGCTATAGCTGCTACCACATTGTTATGAGGCCCACCCTGTAAACCCGGAAAAACCGACCTATTAATAACAGTCTCCAAATCAATGTTATGGCGTTGACTAATTTTAGATTTTTTATTAAGAAAAATAACAGCCCCTCTAGGACCTCTTAAAGTTTTATGAGTAGTACTGCTTATTATATCACAATATGGAAAAGGACTCGGGTGTAAACCACTAGCCACCAAACCAGCAATATGACTTATGTCAGCTAAAAGGTAAGAATTATATTGATGTGCAATCTTAGCGAATTTTTGAAAATTAATCTGACGAGAATAGGCGCTCGCTCCTGCCACAATTAGTTTAGGTTTATATTTCCGCACTAAATGTAAAATCTCATTAAAATCTATTAGCCCAGTTTGAGGATTAACATTATAAGAAACAACTTTATAAAGTTGACCAGACAAGTTAACTTGATAACCATGACTTAAATGCCCTCCACTGGCAAGATTCAGGCCCATTAGGGTATCACCCGGATGAAGCAATCCGGTATAAATTGCCAAATTAGCCACTGTGCCAGAGTAAGGTTGAACATTAACCGCCCATTTAGCTGAAGACAAACCAAAAGTTTTTAGAGCCCTATCCTGCGCCAACACTTCTATTTGATCATAATAAGTAGTGCCGGGATAATAACGTTTACCGGGATAACCTTCCGAATATTTATTAGTTAAGGGCGATCCTAATAATTCTAAAATTTCAGGATAAACTATATTTTCCGAAGCCACCAAATTAAGAGTTTCTTCCTGTCTTGTTATCTCGGCCTTTACTAATTTACCCAATTGTGAATCCTTGGCCGGTAGATAAAAATATCTCATTTGTTTGTCCCTTTACTTTTAAACCTATTCTTTTTGACTTGATATTTATGACTGCTACAGCTTAAACGAGCTGGTTGCCGAACAGCAATTTTCCTCGCTGTTTTGCGCTTATCAGAAAGAAAATTATCTTGTTTCATTATTGACAATAAATATTTAATTTTGACCTTTATTTTATTATCAAAGTAATTTAAAATTATTAATAACAATCCCAAATTTATAACCCAAAAAATCAGCTGCTTTCCGGCAATAAATCATTCTCTCGGTAAAAATCTCAAAATATTCCATTATAGGCACAAAATTGATATCGATCTTCAGAATCAAGGTAATTTTCTTTTTTTTAGTGTCAATTCGTAGGCGAGAAGAACGAGTAGCATAATTTACTCGATCATGGATATCCCGTTTAATTAAATCCAAATCTTTCGGATAAACTCTTTCCCGCCTGACATCCGATTTATCAGCTATAATTAAAACTGCAGAAACAGGATGAGACAACTCTAACTCTGCTCGATCGTGCACGGCTATAGCTTGACTGATAATACCAATCTCGTAAGGAGACACTCTACCAGAGGATATCTCCGACTGAAATATTTGATGAAATAATAAAGCCCCTAACAAATGGTGATAACGCCGACTTAAGCAATTAGCCATATCATGACAAAAACCGCTTATCGCTGCCATTTCCTGTTCTTCAGGCGATAAACCTATAGCCCGACTAATTGATCTGGCTCGATCTGCCACCAGCTGAACGTGAAAAATATCATGTTTAGTATAACCTGATGTTTTTAAATTTTCTTCACTTAAAGTTAAAAACGCTAGGACTTGCTGATTTTTAGAAACTTGAGATAAAGTAAGCATAGAAATAATTTTAGTAAAGAAACGTTAAAAATTTACAATTAACTATTGGCGCCAACAAGACCTCGAGGCATTATAATCCTAACTCCTGATTAATTCCTTGCATAGCTAATAAGCTAATTTTTATTAAATCTACCAAGGGTAAATTGAGGTATTCCTCACATTTCTCGATATGATCCCGGCGTACAGATTTAGCAAAAGATTTTTCGTGAATTCTGTGAAGAATATTTTCAGGGGTTAAATCAATAATCTTTTTAGAAGGCAAAACCAGAGTAGCAGCTACGATTAAACCGGACAACGGATCTGAAACAAATAATGCTTTAGCCATCAAAGACTGAGGGGCTAAATTATGTATTTCATTGTGAGTTTTTATTGCTTCACAGACTTCTTCACTAAATCCTAAATTTTTTAATATCTCGGCCCCTTTTAATGAATGTTCTTCAGGAGCATCTTTAGTAATTTCATAATCAATATCGTGTAATAAACCAACTAAACCCCATAGATTTTGGTCCTGCTTAAAATAATTGGCTAAACTGCGCATAATAGCTTCGACCGCCAAACTATGCTTAATTAAATTTGGCGTTTGAAGATAACTAGTTAATAATTGAAAAGCTTCACTTCTAGTCATTAAGGTAAAGGTAAAAAAAATTAAATAAAAAATTTATTAGTTTCGTTAAATTGTTAACCAAATTTTTAATGAATATTAGCCCCCGGCGTCATATCTTTATCAGGAACCAAAAGAGCGATTTTCCCGTCCTCGCTCGCAGCCAAAAGCATTCCTTGACTTTCTAATCCCATTAATTTTTTGGGTTCTAAATTGGCTACCACTACTATTTCTTTTCCTATTAAATCTTCCGGCGAATAATATAATCCTATCCCGGCAATAATTTGTCGGACCTCGGTACCTAAACTAATTTGCAATTGCAATAACTTTATTGATCCTTCTACCCGATTAGCCTCCAGAACTTTCGCTATCTTTAATTCTATTTTTGAAAAATCTTCAAAAGAAATCATAAGTCATTAATATTCTAATTATTTTTATTTTTTTAGTATATTAACTATAGCAAT
>MWBJ01000035.1 GCA_002069525.1 Parcubacteria group bacterium ADurb.Bin305
AGCTAATAACATTAGTTCTGCATTTGTCATTAGTAATTTGTCATTTTATTATTGGTCATCCTGAACGAAGTGAAGAATCTCCTTGTTCTGTCCTCCTGAGCTGTAGTCGAAGGATGACAACAAGAATTAAACAAGAATTAATTGGTAATTAGTAATTTGTAATTTTAAATAATTTATTGTTAATTATTTATGCGTATTTCTTTTTCCAGTTTGGAAGCATTTCAAATCTGCCCGCTAAAATATAAGTTTGCAGTCATTGATAAACTCAAAGAGCCCAAAACCAAAGAGCTGATTTTTGGCAGTTATATTCACCAAGTCTTAAAATGGATTTACAGCCAAGATCCTCACTTCCCTACTTTAGACCAAAGCTTGGATTATTATCATAAAAATTGGCCTAAAGAGGCCGAAGGTTACAAATGGATTGATGAAAACTGCGAAAAAGATTATTTTGAAGAAGGCCTCAGAATAATTAGTCAGTTTTACCAGCATAATTTTCCCCCGAAAACCACTATTTTGGATTTAGAAACCAAATTTGAAGCTATCATAGACGAAACACCTAATAAACCAGACGGCAAGCATATCCTGACAGGTAGAATAGATCGCCTAGATAAACATCCAGACGGAACTATTGAAATAATAGATTACAAAACTAATAAAAAAATTCCCTCGCAAGACAATGTTGACCACAATCTACAACTTTCAATTTATACTATTGGCCTTCTGCAAAAATGGCCTAAAATTCAAACTAGTAATATAAAATTAAGCCTCTATTTTGTAAAATCAGGAGAAAAAGTGGAAACGAAAAGAGATCTTAATTCTTTACGAGAGGCAGAACAGAAAATTATTAACTTAATTCATCAAATAGAAGTTAATTCTTTCGCCCCCAGACCCTCAAAACTTTGTGATTATTGCGGTTTCAAATACACCTGTCCTGTGTGGCGTCATTTTTATGATAATTTCACCATCTTAGATTCCAAGGATATTAATATTAAAGAGATAGTCGATGAATATTTTAACCTTCAATCTCAGAAAGAAGAACTAGAACAGAAGTTAGAAAAATTAAAGAATACTATTGAAGCCTATAGTGAAGAAAAAGGGTTAGAAAGAATATATGGCACCAATGGTTATTTTAGCCGCCGTCTTAGCCGAGAAATAAAATATGATTTTGAAAAAATACATCAAATATTAGAGCCCTTAGGTAAATGGGAAAAAGTCTTAGAAATTAATCATCAAAAATTACAAGATGTCTTAAAAGAAATTCCCTTGGCCTCACGTCAAGAAATAGATAAAGCGAAAATAATAGAGAAAGAATATAAATACTTCACCGGTAATAATAAAATCCCAGAAGATTAATAATACAACTACTAGGATCCGTTAAACTGATTGCATAAAAAAAATACGATTGACATCTAATGATTATTTTGGTATTTTATCTAAAGTTCATTAATATTATAGTAAGATAATTAATATCACTAGAAAGGAGGTACTGATATAAAATGATCAATTTAGGACATAAAATTAAAGAAACGTGGGTTAAGCTGCCGGAGGAATATTTTACACCTTTAACGTTTGGCGAACTTCCAATAGGACAAAAATTTATTGTTCTTCCAGAACCGGGAGATAATCAAGGCCAAGGTGGATTTCGACAGGCCAACTATTTGTTTATTAAAACAGGAGAAGATAATAACGACTCTTTTGAAGAACCAAGAAATGCTGTGAATCTAAACACTGGCGCCATTGGCAATTTCCCTGATAATTTGTATGTAATAGCAATATATGAATAAGATAATATTATCCACCTGATTATTTAATTAATCAGGTGGTTTTAATTATCAACTTCCTAAACTAATAATTGGCTTTGATTTTACTTGATTTTAATTTGTGTTATAATAGAGTAAGGTTGAGTTTCTAACTCGTGGTCGAAACCGGCTAACCAAGTTTTTAAAAATCAAGCTACTTGGTTAGATAAACAACAGCCTAAAAATATGACTAAACGAGCGTCTGTTATCGGAGTTGGGGCCACGAAATTCGGCAGCGTTTTAGAAACACCTGAGTTAAAAAATAAAACTTTCCAAGAATTAGTAGCAGAAGCAGCCTTTGAAGCCATGGATGATGCCGGCATTACTCCTCCTGAAATTGATGGTTTTATTGTGGGTAATATGCTGTCGCATACTTCCCAGATTTACAGCCATGCTACTGTTCTAGCTGACTGGTTAGGTCTAAGATTCAAAGGTGGTTTTCATTTTGACACCGCGTGTTCTACTACTAATACAGGCATAGGCATTGCTTGGCAAATGGTCATGTCTGGAAAATACAAAAATGTTTTAGTGGTAGCTGGAGAAATTTTGTCTTCTGCGCCTAAAACTTATAATCCCTTAGACAGACAACCTATCGATGCTTCAACATTATGGGGTTGGACTGATTTCGGAGTAGATCATGTTTACGCCTATCATCATATTTATGATGTAGCTTCTGCCTATGGAGCTTTTCCAACTATTGGTTATATGAGAAAAAATGGCATTTCTTTTGAAGATATGGATAAAGCTATGTGCGCTGTTAATAAAACAGTCAGAACTCATTCCTCATTGAACCCGAAAGCTCTACTTTACGAAAAAGGCACTTTGGAAGATGAAGCTAAAAGAGAAGGTTTTAGCAGTGTAGAGGAATATTGGAATTCTCCTAAAAATCCTT
>MWBJ01000036.1 GCA_002069525.1 Parcubacteria group bacterium ADurb.Bin305
ATCCAAGGCTCGTTTAGCAATTTGTCGTCTAATGCCGGAAAAACCAGAAATGGTGATAGCATTAGGGGTATCGTCTACAATAATTTCTACTCCAGTCAGTTGTTCAATGGCTTTTATATTACGGCCTTCACGTCCAATAATTCTGCCCTTCATTTCATCATTAGGTAAATCTACTACCGTAGTAGTCATTTCCGCAGTAAAGTTAGAAGCTAGACGTTCCATGGCCGTAGCCATTAAATTTTTAGATTTTTCTTCAATTTGCTCGCTAGCCTCATCATTTAATTTATTGAGTCGGGACATCACACTATCTGAAGCCTCTTTCTCCACTCTTTCGAGTAGGAGTTTTTTAGCTTCTTCGGTGTTAAGCCCAGCAATTTTTTCTAATTTTTCTAGTTCTTCCTCTTCCAGTTGGTTAATTTTTTCTTTAGTTGCCTCTACTGCGCTAATTTTATCATAAAGCTCCTGCTGTTTATCTTGCAATTCAAGAATTTTTTGAGAAAAGGCTGTTTCCCGTTTTTCTAAGCGAGCTTGCCAGGCAGTAATTTCCTTGCGACGAGCATCATTTTCTTGTTTAGCATCTTCAATTAGTTTTAGAGCTTTATCTTGCGCCTTAAGAAGAATGTCTTTTTCTTTAGCTTTAGCCTCATCAATGATGTTTTCGGCCTTATGTTCAGCATTGGCTGTTTTTTTAATAGCCAGTTGTTGTTGGAGCCAATAACCTAAAATGAGGCCAATTATAATGGCGACTAATCCAATAATATAATTCATAAGATAAGAATGGCTTTGGTTAGAGCCAGCAAAATAGCCTCAACGGTGTTTAGTTTGATAGAAAATAGAATATTTATAGGTGTAAAAAGAAAAAGATGATCCATTTCAGACTTCAACGACTGTAGCTGACAGAAACCAAAACTTAATTTAATATATAAATAAACTGATTTTAGCCTATCATGTTTGTTTATAAAAAGCAAGAGTTATGCTTTCAGTAATTTTACTCTCGCTTGGGGCTCTAAAGGAGGATAAACGAGATGATGTGGCAATTTGGCTTACAGAATGTTAGAATATCAGCAGTAAATCTTAAATTAATTATATGAAAATTTCTGTTATCATTCCTTGTTATAATGAAGCTGATTCTATTAGTAAAGTTTTAAAAAGGTTACCTAATAATGTTGAAGCAATAGTTATAGATAATAATTCTACAGACGATACGGCCAAAATCGCTAGTCAACTTGGGGCTAAGGTTTATAGAGAAACTACCCAGGGTTACGGTGCTGCTATAAAACATGGACTAAGGAAAGCCCAAGGAGATATTTTAGTAGTTCTTGATGGTGATGGTCAGTATCCAGCTGAAGCCATACCAGATTTGGTGAATACTTTAGAGCAAGAAAAGTTAGATTTTATTTCTGCTGCCCGTTTTCCTCTTCAAGATAAAACAGCCTTGCCTTTTATTAGGCGTTTTGGCAATTGGTGCTTTAATCTGGCCGTAAAAATTATTTGTGGTTTAAAGTTACAAGATTCCCAATCAGGTATGTGGGTTTTTCGGCGTTCTGTTTTAGAGAAAATCAATCCTCAGCACGATGACATGCCTTTTTCGGAAGAAATTAAAATTTTGGCAGCTAAAAATAAGAAAATCGCCTTTGCTGAAAAGCCAATTTCTTATGCTGCTCGCACTGGTAGTTCTAAACTTGTTCCTTGGAAACATGGTTGGATGAATTTAAAATTTTTGTTTCAGTTACGCACCCGGCTAGATAATGGAGGATCAGATTGGCTGACTATTGGAGGGTTAATGATTGTTTTATTAGTGTATATTTTGTTGTCCCTTTATAAAATTAATACCCCCTTCATTCATGTAACCGATGATGTGGCAGGTGCTAATGGCGTAGCAGCCATGAACCTTAACCATTATGGTTGGCTGAATCTGAAGTTTGGTTTCTTTGACCATTGGCAAGCTATTGGGCAACCATACACTCATCATCCGCAGTTTTTTCTTTTGCCGACTGCTGTCTTTTATGCCATTTTTGGAGTGAATGAAGTAACTACTCGTTTAGGATTGCTATCTTGTATGATTGTAGGTCTGGTACTTTTTTATTTTGCTTTGTTAAAGATTTCTCGTCATCATTTTTTTACTTTTTTGACTACTTTAATTTTTGCTTTGTTGCCGGGCATGATTTATTATGGTCGTAGTTTTGAACTGACCGTTTTTACTATCCCGACAGCGTTAATCTCTTTTTCTTTATTAGTTTTTTATGCTCAAGGAAACCCTAAAAGACGTAAGCTTTATCTTATTTTGTTTTGGCTGTCAGTCGTGATTGGCGGTTTATTTGCTTGGTTTTATTATCTTTTTGTCGTTGCTTTGTGGGTGTTTATTTTATTGTTTCGTGCTGGTCGTAAGATTCCAGGTCGAAAGCATCTGTTAATTTTTATTCCGATTGTCTTAGGAGGACTATTCGCCCTTAATCTTCTTCATTTTTATATTTTAAAGGGGCCTAGTTTTTTTGCTGATTTAAGGGGTGCTTATAGTTTCCGTATTGATACTAGTATTCCTTTTTCTGATTGGCTTCGGACAATTGTAGTTAGCCGAGGTGAATTGAATTATACTTGGCTATTTTTAATAGCTGCCGGCTTAGGTTTTATTTGGTTTTTAGTAGATTATTTTTCGCGTCGC
>MWBJ01000037.1 GCA_002069525.1 Parcubacteria group bacterium ADurb.Bin305
TAGGTATCTGGGACCAGCCCAGAGATTTTTCGCTCTGCTCAGAATGACAAGTTCATCCATTTGTCATTAGTAATTTGTCATTTGTCATTTTATTTGTCATTTGTCATTTTATTTGTCATTAGTAATTTGTAATTTGTTATTAATTTGTTATACTATTCTATGATATAATATCACTAAATAAATTACGAAAATCCTTTAGTGTTATGGTGTGGTGGTTAAAAAACCGCAATCAAAAAGATAGTTTCTACCATTATTATATTAATTAAAAATTTTTTTGCTCTAGTCAATAAATACTTAACATCTAAAATTTAATTCTATGTCTTATATTCGTTGGTTTAAAGAGATTTCAATTAAAGATGTGCCGCAAGTTGGCGGCAAAAACGCTTCTTTAGGGGAAATGTATAGCCATTTAACTCAAAAAGGGATTAAAATTCCTAATGGTTTTGCTATTACTGCTCAAGCCTATTTTGATTTCTTAAAACAAGGAAATATTTATTATGAAATTAAAAGAATACTAGGGGCCTCTAATTTAAAAAATATTAAAGAATTGCAAAAAGCGGGGAAAATTATTAGAAACTTAATTTTAACAACACCTTTGCCTTCAAAATTAGAAAAAGAAATTTTAGAAGCTTACCATATTTTATCTTCCCAATATCAAGATAAAAATACCGATGTAGCTGTGCGTTCTTCAGCGACTGCCGAAGATTTACCTTCAGCTTCTTTTGCTGGTCAGCATGAAACCTATCTCAATGTTTCCGGTAATAAAAATATTATCCAAGCGGTAAAAAAAAGTTACTCTTCTTTGTTTTTAGACCGCGCTATTACTTATAGAATTGAAAAAGGGTTTGATCATTTAGAAATCGCCGTTTCTACCGGGGTTCAAAAAATGGTGCGTTCTGATTTAGGTTCGTCAGGGGTAATGTTTACTTTAGATACAGAAACAGGTTTTAAAGATGTCGTGGTTATAAATGCTATTTATGGTTTGGGTGAACTTATAGTGAAAGGTAAAATAACTCCTGATGAATTTTTAGTTTTTAAGCCAACCTTGAAACAAGGTTATTCGGCTATTATTCGAAAAGATTTAGGCGCTAAAACTATAAAATATGTTTATAATTCTAAAGGTGGAATTAAAAGTGCCAAAGTCAGTTTAAAAGATAAATCTAAATTTGCTTTAACTGATGAAGAGATTGTAACTTTAGCTAAATGGGCCTTAATAATAGAAGATCATTATTCTCAAAAAAATAAAAAATGGACACCACAAGATATAGAATGGGCTAAAGATGGCAAAACAGGCCAATTGTTTATAGTTCAATCTAGGCCAGAAACAGTTCATTCTGTTCAAGAATCAGATGTTTATAAAGAGTATTTAATAAAAACTAATAAAAAACCCCTTCTTACAGGGATAGCAATTGGCAATAAAGTTGGTTATGGCAAGGTGAGAGTAATAAAATCTGTTAAAGAGTTATCTAAATTGCGTCCGGGAGAAGTTTTAGTTACTAAAATGACCGATCCTGATTGGACTTCAGCAATGCCATTAGCTTCAGCTATAGTGACTGATAAAGGCGGGAAAACTTGTCATGCAGCGATTATTTCCAGAGAATTAGGTATTCCTTGTATTGTAGGAACTAACAAGGCTACAAAAATTCTTAAAACTAATACTGAAGTTACAGTGGATTGCACTGGTGGAGCTGAGGGACGAGTGTATTTAGGTAAAATTTCCTTCAAAGAAGTGACTTATAAGTTGAAAAATATACCAGACTTAAAAACTAAAATTTCTATCAACATTGGCGCTCCTGATATTGCCTTTAAAACCTCATTTATTCCTAATGATGGAGTGGGTTTAGCTCGGGAAGAATTTATTATTGCTGAAAAAATAAAAATTCATCCTTTAGCTTTATACAATTACGAAAAGCTTAAAGCTCAAAGTTCCAAACTTAAAATTAAAAATCAAGGTTTAAGCTTAAAAAACATTATAGAGACAATTGACGATTTGACAGTTGAGCATACAGACAAAAAAGAGTATTTTATTAAGGAATTAGCAGAAGGTGTGGCTCAGATTGCAGCTGCTTTTTATCCCAAAGAAGTAATTGTCAGATTTTCAGATTTTAAAACCAATGAATACCGTCAATTAATTGGGGGAGAGCTTTTTGAACCTCAGGAAGAGAACCCAATGTTGGGTTGGAGAGGCGCCTCTCGTTATTATGATAAAAGGTTTCAACCTGCTTTTGAAATGGAATGTTTGGCTATGAAACGGGTTATAGAAACTTTTGGACTAAAAAATGTTAGCACGATGGTGCCTTTTTGTCGGACTCCAGAAGAAGGAGAAAAAGTTAAAAAAATCATTAAAAAGTATTTACCCAAAACTAAAATCTATGTTATGGCAGAAATTCCCTCTAACGCTTTATTAATCAAGGAATTTTTAGATATTTTTGACGGTATGAGCATCGGTTCTAATGATTTAACTCAATTAGTGCTGGGTCTAGATCGAGATAATGCTGATTTGGCACCGATTGGCAATGAGAACAATGAAGCAGTTAAAAAGATGGTAAAAGATATTATTACTGCTTGCCGAAAACGCAATAAATATGTAGGTATTTGCGGTCAAGCGCCATCTGATTATCCTGAATTTGC
>MWBJ01000038.1 GCA_002069525.1 Parcubacteria group bacterium ADurb.Bin305
CGAGTTTCTCCTTTTTTAATAAGATAAGGAGAATCAAGCACACAAGTTAGATAATCTCTATCCCAAACACAATCGCCTAATTTATCTGAAGAGTAGTAAATAGCTACATTAGAGACATCGCTCTCCCGAGCTGTCCCGGTTTGTTCTAATTTAATAGACCTAAATTCCACATCTTCTTTAGAATCAGCTTGTAATTTAATAACAGCTAAATCAATATCGTCTTCACCAATTTTGGGTGAAAGATTGTTATAACTGCCATAAGAAGGAGTAACACTGCCCACAGTAATACTAGCTGCTTCCATTTCATTGCCGTAAACCGGCAAACCGGAAACAGTAGCATCAGTAGTCATTGCTGTGATGCCTAATTTATTAATATGGCCGGCTACACTACCAGTTAAAGTAGCTTTAATAGTTAAGTATCTAACCTGATTAGCGGCTAATTCCAAAGGATTGGATAAATTAAAGACCGCGGTATCAGTAGAAGAGCTAATGGCTTTATAAGAGCCCAATTGTACATCACCTTCAAATAAACCAACTTTTGCAAAGTCCGCGGCTGCTCCTAAACCCGTTCTTTTTACGGTAATAGAAGTAATTTTAGCCGCAGCATTGCCGTTGGTTAATCTGACTTTAGTATAAGGAACATTGGAAGCGGCTATAGGAACATTAGTAGCGCTGGGCGTGTCATAAGCCAAAGCCACAGTTAAGTTGCTAACTACTTCAGACCAACCTGGAGTAACTAAAGCTTCTTCTACTCCGCTGATCTTGGTTCCATCAGGATATGTTTCATTAGCCGGAACAGTTAGAACTTTTTGATTGCTTAATTTATTTAGGGCAATGGCTGAAGGGGTAATTTCCCTCTTTTTACCATTTTGTATAAGATAAATCTTATCATCGCCTTCATATTTAATTAAGCAACCATCTGGATGTTTATCCGCGGATTCAATCATTGAACCCTGAGGATAAGCAAATTTAGACAAGAGGTCATCAGGAACCCAAGTAACTAATTTCCAATTTGGATCATCAAAGAGTGCCTGATAAATCTCTTCTGATTTGATAGGTCTGATTTTAGCGTTTTCTACATAGAAAACTGCAGTTTTATCAAACCCTTCAAAACTTGTAGCTGTACCCCTGAACATTGAGCCATCGCGGAAAGGAACAGGGTTCCCTTCATCGTAGGCATTAAGTTCACTTTGGGTAACAGTTTTTACCGTTGAGTAATCAGCTGGATATCCCCAAGAATGATAAACATTAGCATGAGGAAAAACACGGCGCTGCGCTCCTTGAATAAGGTAGACAGCAGAACTTCCGGCGACTTTAACTAAATCGCCATTGGAAATAACCGTAGCTCCAGCCGGTATAACCATTCCCATAGACCACACAACAGTGGCTAAGGTCGTGGCTATAGCAATAAATCGTTTTGTTTTCGACATAAATCAATAATTAATTAATTTAATGTCCTACTCTTTTTATAAAACAAGCTATATTGATTATCTACTTAAAGCCAACCCTGTTGGGAAGGCGCCATAATCATAGCGTTGTTTTTTAAAAGAGCTCGACCTTTATCTCCCTTCCTACCCATTAGGTAGGTAAAACAGGGAACAGCTTTCTCCCTTTTTTCGACCAAAGTAGGGAAAGCTGCAGGACGATAAAAAATCAAAATATAAAATTAAAATATAAAATAAAATGATGGATTAAAATAAAAAGTCAAAAATCAATTTGATTTTTTACATTCCTTCCATCATATTGCCCTGAAAATCAGAATCGGGTTTAGGCGTAAGTTCAGGAGTGAGAATTATTTTATCATCGGAAACAGGATTTATGATTTGAGGATTAGCAGGAATAACCTGAGATTTTTTTATTGGCGCAACTTCTTGCTCTTCTATAACAGGCGCTTCTTCTATTGTTTCTACTGTTTCCTTTGTTTCCGCTTCTTCTGTTTCTTCATTTTCTTTTTCTTTTGCCATATTTTCTATTTCTTTTGTCTTTTCCAGAGCTGCTTCAAAATTATTAGCGGAAATTAACTCTTTTGTTTCTTCAATAATCTTAATTAAATCAGGAGAAGAATAAAAAGTCAAGAGTTCTCCTTTAATAGGAAGAGTAAATTCTTCGGCAATTGGGGAAACTACTTCTTCTACTTCGGATTTATTTTGAGCAATTTCTTTTTCTTTTGTTTTCTCTGTTTTTTGGGCTAAATCTTGCTGTAAAGCAACAAGTTCTTTTTGAAAATCTCTATTAAGAGTTTCTAAAGATTTAGGAGAGGGTGAAGATTGGGGTTTTTCCGCTATTTTTTGCGCTTCAGACACCCGTTTGGCTAAAATTTCCGCTCGCAAAACCGGCTCTTTATCAGCTGGCGTTAAAAGAAAACGAGTCTTTTCGCCAAATCGTTTAACAGCATAAAGAGGTTCTCCGGGAATAGTATTTTTAGCCTGAACAAAAGTAAAAGAAAAAACAGCCACTACTAATAAAACAGCTAAAGCAAAAACCGGAGTAAAAGAAAAAACCTGCTTTTCTTTATTAGACGAATAAGCAGGCGTAAATTTTTCTTCCATCACTCCCAAAAGCATAGATTTAGTCTCTTCTTTCCATAAAGAAGAGGGCTTAATGGATTGATAGGTTGTTTTAAGCTG
>MWBJ01000039.1 GCA_002069525.1 Parcubacteria group bacterium ADurb.Bin305
CAAAAATAGCAAATTAGCTGAATTAAAAAATGCCTTAATTGGCATTTTTTTTGTTTATTATTAGTAAAATAATATAAAAAATATAATTGGTTATTTTTGAATAGCATTGACAAAGTTATATTTATATGATATAATAATTTGAATAATTAATTAACATTAATCTTTATTTTATGTCAAGTATCGATTTATTAAAACAGTACAATTTAATGGAGAAAGCTAAAAAGCAACGTCTTGCGAAAAAATTAGCTATTTTTATTATTTTGTCTCTAGTTTTAAACCTAATTTATTTAAACTTACAAATCAAAGGCAATAATGTGTTTGCTTGTTCTAAAAAGGACGAAGTTAGTGTTTGTCATGAAGCTGGTTGTAAATCTAAGCCAGAAGTCAAATCTGAAGTCAAACCTGAAGTTAAACCAGAAGTTAAACCGGAACCTAAACCAGAAGTTAAGGAGGTTAAACCTGAAGTCAAGGAAGTCAAACCTGAGGTTAAGCCTGAGGTCAAACCTGAAGTTAAGTCTGAGGTAGTTGCTACTTCTACTCCTAATCCTGAGCCAAAATCTGAGACTAAATCAGAAGTAAAGTCAGAACCTAAAACTGAATCTAAGCCAGCACCAGTTTTAACTAAATTCTATCGTGATGCTGACGGTGATGGTTATGGTGATGCTAAAAAATATAAAAAAGCGGAAAAACAACCTGAGGGTTATGTAACAAATAAATTAGATTGCAATGATAATGATGCTAATATAAATCCTGGCGCAAAAGAAGTTTGCGACAAGATTGATAATAATTGTAATAATAAAATTGATGAAGGTTTAACTTGTGAACCAGAGGTTAAACCAGAACCTAAACCAGAGGTTAAGCCTGAACCTGAAGTTAAACCGGAACCTAAACCAGAGGTCAAACCTGAGGTCAAGCCAGAACCTAAGCCAGAAGTTAAACCAGAAGTTAAACCTGAACCGGAAGTAAAGACAGAACCAAAACCGGAAGTTAAACCTGAGGTTAAGCCAGAAGTAGTTGCTACTTCTACTCCAACCTCAACTCCAGCGGTTGCTACCCGTTCTAGTTCTAGTGGTCGTGGTCATAGTTTGCCAATTTATCTTTCTGCGCAAAACGTTGAAAGTCAAACTGTGAAAACAATTGAACAACAGCCTATATTAACAATTGGACAAACAGCTGATAAGCAAGTAATTCATAATAATTATGTTGTTAACTTCACCATTCATGTCGCGAATAATGGTTTAGGTGTGGCTAAAGATGTAACGGTTAAAACTTATTTACCTTTAGGATTTAAATATTTAGATAATGAATACTATGATCGTTTTTGGTCAGTAGGTGATTTAAAGCCTGGTGAAATTAAAACCTTAACTTATTCTTTATTAGCGGTTAACGCTGAGGAAAAAATCCATGATAATCGCGTTTATGCTCGTGCTAGTAATCATGGTCAAGTTGAAGCTAATACTCCGGTTGAAGTTCAAGAAGTAGTTGTTTTAGGGATTGATAGTGGCGAAGAGTTCTTATTACCGGTTACTGGTTTAAATCTAAGTGGTATCGCGATTATTTTGTTAATTGTCTTGTCATTAATAATGACCAGATTGATAATTAAAAAATACGCTTAAGAAAAATAGATTTAAGAAGGATATGTTTAAGAAAAATATGCTTAAGATTATAATCAAACCACAAAATAGTAAAAAAAGTCGTTTACTTGATTTGTTTACTTTTGGCATTATTTTCTTTCTTTGTTATTTAGTTGTCATGCCTATTTATCCTATTTTCGCTAATCAATTTACAGGCAATCAAACTGTTGTAAAACAAGATAATCAAATTGCTAAGCGAGTTGAGGAAAAGGCTAACAATTATCAACCTCATTTTCCTAAACATCTTGATTTAAATTCTGGTCCAATTATTAAAAATGAAGTAAATAAACAACCTGTAAATCAAGAAAAGGAAATAGAGGTTAAAGTGGATAATAAAAGGGAATTAATCATTGAAAAGATTGGTGTTAAAGCGCCGATTATTGAAACCAATAATGAAAAAGAAGGTTTAGAAAAAGGGGCTTGGCTTTATCCTAACAGTGCCAGACCGAATGAAATTGGAAATACAGTTATTAGCGCTCATCGTTATAAATATCTTCCGCCTCATAATATTACTTTTTATTCCTTGGATAAATTAATCTTGGGTGATGAAATAGTTGTTAAATGGGATGGTCAGGAGAATATTTATCTAGTTAAAGAAATCAAAGTTGTGGAAGATAATGACAAGAGTGTCATTGTTGAGAGCGATGAAAGTATTATTACTTTAATTACTTGTCATCCTTTATTCACAACTGAAAAAAGACTAGTGGTAATC
>MWBJ01000040.1 GCA_002069525.1 Parcubacteria group bacterium ADurb.Bin305
AAATGAAAAATCTATTAATCAATAACTTAAAGACACAAGGGTTTATAATAAAAAATATTTATCATTTTAAAACTTATTTAATATACGCTTCACGAAAGTTATTAATAGAAAGATTTATTAATTTTTCTCCTTTAGTTAATTTGAATTTGAAAAAATCAATAAATAAACAAGATATTGAAAAACACCTTAAAAAAATAGTTGTGAATTTTTACGGCCCCCGAAATAACACGACTGTTTATAATAACCTACTTATAATAGCCCGGAAACCTTAATTCTTCTTTTTTCTTAAGACCATAGCCCAACTACCCCATTGATAAAGCGCATATAATAAACGATCTTGATTAATTATTTCCTTTTTAAATGCTTGGCGTTGAGGATTAAGAATAATAAAATTTCTATCACAATAGCCTTGGACAACAATAAAATGGCCGCCTGTCATTGAGGTTTGATGAATAACCGCAGAAGAAACAGCTAGAAGTACAGGGTGCTGTTTCTTAAGATAGCTTTTAATTACAAGAGGATTAATAATTTTTCGGTGTAATTTCCCGCCAGATTTAATAAACTTTAAAATTGACTTTCTCGCTTGATTCAAATAAACATTTTTAGTCTTGGATTGGGCTAATAATCTTTCAAACTGAAATTGATTAGTTGACAACCAAGCTGGTTCAAAAATTGTAGAACTATAAGTAAAAATTGAAACCTCAAAACCCAAATCAAGAGCTAATTTTCCTAAATCAGTTATCCAGACCGGAGAAGAAAACTTTTGAAGTTTAGATAATGAATCACCAATAATACTAAAATCAACGTGGTAATAATTGAAAAGCAGCTTTAAACATTTAAAGCCGCAACTTTCATTAGCAAAAACCTGTATAGGTTTTATTTTTAATTCCTTTTTAATTCCATTGTAAATCTGCTTTTTATACTCGACCATAGCTAGTAGGAATATTATGGCTCTTTTTATTAAGATGCTTTGATTTTTTACTTTTACTATCTTTAGCAAGGTTTTTCTTGAGCCACTCTCGGATAAGAAAAATAAATATTTTATACCTATCGTTATGCGACGGATCTTCTCGATAAATATCATTAAAAGCTCCGTAACAGGAATAAATACATGAACAACACATACCCTGAAAGAGGCACTGACGACATAAAGGAATATCTGCCGCCACTCTATTCCTTAATTTATTTACCCAAGGTTTTTGTAACATCTCAATTACTGATTCGTTCAAAATGTTACCCATCTTGAATTCTGGCACACCCTTAAAACCATCACAAGGAAAAACATCGCCATTAGGATTAACAGAAATAATTTCTCTAGCTGCGCCACAAGGATAACGCAAGCAAATATAATCACGTACCGGTGTATAAACATTTTCCTCAAAAATATGAATAGAAAAATTCACCGCTTTAATCTCTTTACTTCTGTGATACATCTTAACAAAACATTTATACCAATCATTATCCTCGGGAGCCATATTGTTAGTTAATTCTCTTCCCAAAATGTTAACTGGCCGGGGTTTAAATCCAATTTTAGCTTGGTGGAAAAAATCCACTATTTCTTTGGGGTGTTTAACATTATGTTTTCCTATAGTACAAACAGAACCATCAATTGGTATTCCATTTTTACGCAAAAACTTAATTCCTTTCCAAATATCCTGAAAAGCGCCTCTACCATCAGCATACACTCTAGCGCCATTAGTTAGTTTTTCTGGACCATCCAAACTGATTCCTATCTTAATCTTGTATTTTTTCAACAATTTAACTATTTGTTCATTAACTAAAATACCATTGCTTTCAACCCTAAAAGCCACCTCCTTACCATATTTAGGAGCTTGTTTGATAGCATACTGAGCACAAAATTCAATCGCTTTAGGGTTCAGTAAAGGTTCCCCTCCTTGAAACTCAAAAGTAACTTTTTTAGTTTCCGGCATTTCTAACATCTGGTCAACAATTTCCTTGATAACTTTCTCTCCCATATCTCCAGTCCTCTGAGGCCCACATTCAGCGAAGCAATATTTACAAAACAAATTACATCTCATAGTAACATTCATTACTACCACAGAAGGATAATTGGCTGGTTTAGGAAACAATAAAGCAACTTGACGGCCTTCTTTTGTTTGATTCAATTGACGCAAGTATAAATTTTCAGCTGCCAAAGAATCTAGGTGATCTTTTTTATAATCCTTAAACTCTTTCTCAGTTAGAGCTACCCAAGAACCAAGATAAGGATTAATCAGGATATAAAATTTACGGCCCTTAACTTTCAACG
>MWBJ01000041.1 GCA_002069525.1 Parcubacteria group bacterium ADurb.Bin305
TCTTCGTCATTGGAGGTTGAATATTAAATAGCGCTGGCTAGCTTCTAGCTTAATATAAACGTCTCTAAACGCTTTTAAATTTTATATATTATATGTTTGACATTATTACTCTTGGGTCGGCGACTTGGGATCAATTTTTAACCGACTTGGATTATACGGTAGTGGAAAACAAAAACTTTATTACTGGTAAGGGTCTCTGTTTTCCTAAAGGAAGTAAACTTAAAGTTGGAAAAGCTATATTTTCTAGCGGCGGAGGGGCTACCAATACAGCCGCTAGTTTTAGTCGTTGGGGGTTGAAGACAGCCATTGTCTGCCGTTTAGGAAAAGATGTTTTAGGCCGATTAGTTCTAGAAGATTTATTAGAAAAAAATATTGATATTCAATTCCTTCAATTCGATTATGTAGTACCTACAGCTTACTCAGTAATTATTTTAGATAAAGAAGGGGATAGGACTATTTTTAGTTATAAGGGAAGCAATGAAAGATTGAGCGCTTGGGAAATTCCTTGGGCTTCTTTGTCTACTAACTGGTTATTTTTAGATTCTTTGGGTAAAGATGATTCGCTTCTTAAAACCGCTGTTAAATTCGCTCAAAAAAATCACTTGCATTTAGCTATTAATCCCGGTGTCTATGAATTGGCTTTACTAAAAAAACACCCTCAATGGCTGAAATATTTTGAAGTGTTTATTTGTAATTTAGAAGAAGCTGCTTATTTTACGAATTTGCCCTATAATCAAGAGAAGAAAATAGTTCAAGTTTTCGCCTCAATGAAACCCAATATTTTGGTTATTACCAAGGGAGTTAAAGGTTCGCTGGTAGTTTATAATAACAAGGTGTGGGAAAATGGAGTATTTTCAGGCAAAAAAATGAAAGATCAAACAGGGGCTGGTGATGCTTTTGCTGCTGGATTTGTCTCAGCGTTGATCGGTGTTAATCAAATAAATGATTCGGTAATTGAAGAAGCAATTAGACGGGGTTCTTACAATGCTTATCAGGTAATTCAACATATTGGTGCCAAAGCAGGGATTATTACTCAAAAAGAACTGGAGAAAATTCCCAAAAATAAATTAATTATTAAAAAATCTTTATTAAAATTATGACCAACTTTGATTATTTATCTCCATTTTTTAAAAATGGCAAAACTTGTATTTTAGCCTATGATCATGGTTTTGAGCATGGTATTTTGGATTTTAATGATAAAAATATTGATCCGAATTATGTTATAGATTTAGCCGTGGCTATAAATTTTAGCGGTGTTGTTTTACAAAAAGGTGTGGCTGAAAAATATTATTCAGGAACTAATTACGAAAAACAAATTCCTTTAATTATTAAACTTAATGGCAAAACCAATTTATTAAAAACAAATGACCCTTATGCTAGCAGCAATTGTTCAGTTAGTTATGCTAAAGAATTAGGCGCGAAGGCAGTTGGCTATACTATTTATTTAGGTAGTAAATATGAGGCTCAAATGTTTCAAGAGTTTGGTAAAATTGAAGAGGAGGCGCATCGATTAAATTTAGGAGTAATCGCTTGGTTGTATCCAGCGCACACTCAAGATTTAAACAATTTTCAATTTAATGGTTATTTAGGTAGATTAGGTTTAGAGTTGGGGGCTGATTTAATTAAAGTTAAATATAGCAATTTTAAGGCTATGAAAAAATTAGTTCAAGCTGCTGGTCAAGCTAAAGTAGTTTTATCAGGGGGAGAGAAATTATCAGAGAAACAATTTTTATTACGATTGGAAGAAGCTTTGAAAGCCGGGTGCTGCGGGGTGACCATAGGTAGAAATGTTTGGCAACGAGACAATGCTTTAGAGTTTACTAATCAAATTCAAAAAATAATTTTTTCCTAAAGTATTTATATAGCAGCTATAATTCATGACCCTTTAAATAAATGCAAAATGTAAATCTCAAAATGCCAAATGCCTAATTCATAATTCTTGATTCTTAATTCATGATTCGTAATTCATGATTCTTAATTCTTGATTTGTCAATTAACGACTTACGATGTCGTTAATTGTTAGAAATTGTCATTTGTTATTTGTAATTTTATTTGTCATTGGTAATTTGTAATTTGTAATTTTATTT
>MWBJ01000042.1 GCA_002069525.1 Parcubacteria group bacterium ADurb.Bin305
ATCTTTAGCTAACGGCTTATTAGCGGCATGTATTTTTAAAATATCATAGCGGTCTTTAATATCTGGTTCGTCTAAAACAACTTGCCGGTCAAAACGGCCTGGTCTTAAAAGTGCTGGGTCTAAAACATCAGGTCGGTTAGTGGCAGTTATTACAATAACATTAGTGTTAGTTTCAAAACCATCCATTTCTACTAGAATTTGATTTAAGGTTTGTTCACGTTCATCATGAGAGCCCCCTAGACCGGCGCCACGTCTGCGGCCAACGGCATCAATTTCATCAATAAAAATAATACAAGGGGCACTTTTTTTAGCTTTTTTAAACAAATCTCTAACTCTTGATGCGCCCACACCTACAAACATTTCTACAAACTCTGATCCAGACAGGCTAAAAAATGGGACGTCAGCCTCTCCAGCTACAGCTCGAGCCAGTAAAGTTTTGCCAGTACCTGGCGAGCCAAGCAAGAGAATACCTTTGGGAATTTTAGCTCCTAGATCAGTAAATTTTTTAGGTTGTTTTAAAAATTGCACTACTTCTTGTAATTCCTCTTTAGCTTCTTTTACTCCCCCCACATCTTTAAAAGTGATTTTATTCTTACGGCGATCTACTTCTTTAGCAGTAGTTTGGCCAAAACTTAAAGCTCGGTTATTAACTCCTTGAGCTGAGCGCATGATAAAATAAAATAATCCAGCAAATACTAGAATGGGAATAAGGAGAGGTAAGACAGTAGTAAGAATAATAGTGGCAGTGGAATCATTTTTTATTTTAACATTAACTGCCGTCATTTTTTCTGGACTTACTTCGTAGTTGCGGAGTAGTTGGCTTAGACTTTCTCCTGGCTCTTTGTAGGCAGTTTGCTGGCGATTATCTTTTAAGACAACAGAGAGATTATCACCTTTCACAGTAATGCTGGAAACCTCTTCATTGTTAATTTCTTGGACTAATTTTTCTAACCCAATTTTTTCTACCGGAGTACTTTTAGTGGAATATAGGCTAAATAAATAACTAATGGTTAAAAAAATAATTAAAATGAGAAAGAAATTTTTAAATAGATTTTTCATAATTGAAAATAATCATAATTATTTTAAGATTTCCCCCTCATGGTTATTTTGTTTTAGCCGGAGTAACGGCCTTGGGGGCGGATTTTTTGGTAGTTGTTTTTTTAGCTGTTGTATCTTTCGGATTTTGAGTTTGGGGGTTATCAGTTTTTTTATCCTCGGCTAAATTAATGGGGGATGATACTTTCTGAGATTTTTTATCAGCGCTGGCTAGGCCTAGACGATGATTTTCTGGTTCTAGAGAAATAATGACGAATTCAGCTTTAGAGTTTGGACTATAAACATCGGTAATTTTTTGTCCTGGTTTTAATGTTAATTGACTGACATGAGCTAATCCGTGGATGTCTTTGTCTAGTTCGACAAATAAACCAAAAGGATTCACTTTTAAGACTAATCCACTTACCTTTTGTCCTATTTTATATTTTTTAGCTACATCTTTCCACGGGTCATTAATTAATTTCTTGGCAGATAAGAAGATTTTTGAGCCATCAATAGAGATAATCTCGGCCTTAATTTTATCGCCTATTTTGTATAATTCGTTAATATCATCAATTCTTTGCCAGGCTAATTCACTAATATGTATTAAACCTTCTAGGTCATTATTAAAATTAATAAATATACCAAAACCAGTAATAGCGGTAATGGTTCCTTCTACTGTGTTGCCAACCTTATAACGAGAAATAACATCTTTTTGTTTGTCTTGCCAGGCATCTTTTTCACTAGCAATAAATTTTTTTTCATTTTCATCTATAGCCATAATTTTTACTTCTAGCTCAGAGCCTACTAAGGTCTTAAGTTTTTCTAAAATTTTAGTTTTATCCCCACCATTTACTCGAGGATAATTATTGGGAGCTAGTTGAGATACTGGCAAAAAGCCGGTAAGCTGAGAGGATGCTACTATTAATCCACCTCGGTTAGCATCCAGTATCCGAATTCCAACATTAGTCTTGTCATTATAACTTTTTTGGATAAGCGACCAGGCTTTTTGTTCATCAATATGGCGAAAAGATAATTC
>MWBJ01000043.1 GCA_002069525.1 Parcubacteria group bacterium ADurb.Bin305
CATATTGCGCAAAATGTTTAATTTATCGCTGCAAATCGGTAGTGTTGTTTTAAAACCATTCTCCATTTGGAGAGTAGCCCGTTTAGTATTTATCATTAAAGCACCTAAATTAGCCTCTAGATTTTTATTGATTTTATTTAATTCATTAATTGAATTAGCACTGATGGTTATGTATAGACCAAATTGGAAAAATCTTTCCTCCCCTCGAACTAGATCGGCCTGGAGATTTAAAGCGTCTTCTAATTTAGCTTGAGTCGCCGGATCAGCTACTCGACCCTGCTTTATATCGGAATTTAATTCAGCTTCCATTTCAGTAATTTTTCGTCTTAAATCATCAAGAACCTCTTTACCATTGGCAGGAAAGATATACATAGATACATTTAATGCCGCATCAAAGTTTATCAGTGGTGATAACCAACCCATATCAACAAAACGGGGATAGGATACTACCAGGAGGGTGCGATAATAGCGATTATCAATTCTAATAAAGTCGTAGTCGACCTCTAAAGCTCCTGGAGCGATAATGTCTTTGGTGGTAACTATTCCCGAATTGAACTGCTTTATTTGATTAGAAGATTGAGGGTTAGTTTCTTTCGTGGTTGGTTTTTTAATTATTTTATCTAAAATTCCCATAGTTTTTATACAGTTTTTAATTTAGCTTCAATTATTGGTGCCTGGTAATCCATATTTTCAATTTTCTGTTGATCGGCCACTTCCTCATTGTAGATACTATAAAACAATTCGATTATTTCTTTATTATTTAGCGGTTTAATATCTAATCCTATTCGCGAAAAAAGACGGATAAGATGATCTCGTTTAGTTTCTAAGCTTGGTTTAGCCTTACTTAAAACGGTTTGCTTATCCAAGGTTCTTTTACTTCCTCGAGGAACTAAAGCACCAATACCCAGTTCGTAAACAGAAAATGGAATCACTAAATAAAATGTTTTAGATAAAACCTCATTTCTTTTAACCGTTTCTTCAATAAATTTTTGGTAAGATTTAATCCTCTCTTTTAAAAGAGGATGATTTTGTTGTTTTTCGTAATTTTTAAGATTTGATAAATATTGGGAAATATCTTTCATTTTGGTTCGGATGACTATCTGAATAGGGAAATTAAGTGAATTTAAAATATTACCATAGGCATAAACTAGGGCTAATTGTTCCTTTTCCGATAAAAGATCAAAATTTACTGAAGAAACCTGAAGAATCATAACACAGTTACCATCCTTTAAAAGGACAATATCGTCAATAATATCTTCAATCGGCAAATGTTCTTGAGTAGTGCCCTTGATAGCAATTTTTAACGGATCATTAACCATATCTTTAGATTAATAATACTTGTTTTTTTTATTAATTACTAATTATTACTAATAATTCTAATCGGCTGAACAATATTTCCGTTAAGATTAATATTAACCCGATCGAAATTATGGTTTTCATATTCACAGATAATAAGATATTCCCCATCTTGAAGAGGACTGGCAATTCTAAATTGTCCTAAAGAATTAGTTTTGAGGACCCGAGCCGAATTACCGTGCTGATCTTGAATTTCTACAATAGCTCCGTCAATAATTTTACCCATAGCGTCAGTTACCATGCCGACAACCAAATTGGGAATCTCAGGGATATCAGGCATGGGAATTTTACCAAAAACAGCCTTACCGGTTGCCTGAAGCTTTTCTGTTTTTAAATTTAAGTTAGCTTTCTGATCACGCCAATTTTCCTCAGTGGCTGGCTCTAAACTATCTTCCAGGTCGATTATAGTTTCCATTTGGGAGACCTTTGGGGCCTTTTCTTCTTCTTTTTTTTCTTGTTGTTGTTTTTCGGTTTTTTTAATTGACTTTACTGAAGGTAGATTGTTAATAAAATCTTTAACTTC
>MWBJ01000044.1 GCA_002069525.1 Parcubacteria group bacterium ADurb.Bin305
GATTTCTATAACCAAGCCGTTAAAGGAACAAAAGAAGTCAAAGAAGTTAAGAAACCAACCCTACCCAAAAGACAACCCCCCAAGAATATACCGCCCAAAAAGCCAGCAGTTGTTAAAAGCAAAACAGCAAATCAAGAACTAATTGGTAAATCTAAACTTGCTCAAGGTGTTGAAGCTAAAGCCATTGCGAAAAAACTAACAGAAGGTTTTGCTGATTTACCTGAATATGAAAAAATAAACATTAAAGACCAAGCAACTAAAGCAAGAAAACTATTAGAAGATGATTATCCCAGAGCTGAAAGAATAGCACTTGGTAAAGAATTACCACCAGAAGGAATTTTGCCCGAAAGTGTATTTATTGCCGTTGAGAATAGAGCCATTAAAAATAAAGATGTTAATACTTTAAGAAGATTAGCAACCGAGTCTGGATTATCTAATGAAGCTACTTTAATGGGGCAAAGAATTAGAACATTAGCAGAAAGAGTTGAGGATAGTCCAACGGCAGCTATGGCTAAAGTTATTAAAAACAGAAAAGAATACTATGCCCTCAAACATAAAACCCCGCTTGATGAAGCAATTAAACGAGAAACTAAAAAAATAAAATCCTATGTTAAACCAGTCAAAGAGGACGAATGGATAAAATTTATCAACGAATTAACTTGCTAATATATGGCTACTAATTTTTGTCTTCCAGAAGAAATAACAAACAAACTTAAAAAGGCTATTAAGTCTGGTGAAATTGATATTGAAAAATTATCTTCAGCTAGTAGTGAATATCGGGTTAATTTTTTTAAGCAATTTATGAACGAACGCAACGCTAAAGAGGTTGTTGCTTTATTTGAAAGTAAATTGCTATTAAAAAATCAAAAACGGGGATTGGTTACTTGGGCTAAACAAATACTTGGTATGAAGCCAGCTGTTGAAAGAGATGTTATTAGTAGAATTATGAGAATGGATAAGATATTAAATCCTGAAAACGAAAAATCTTTTTTAAGAGAATTGGCTAGCAAAAAACTGGGTGTTGATATTACGATTGAGGAAGCTAGAAAAATCACCGAATTATCTAATAAAATAAAATCGCTGGAGAATTTTACTGATAATGCTGGTCGCATTAAATATGGACGAGCTAAATTAGACCTAATAGACTATATTGATAGTCTAAATCCCAAAAGGGCGAATGTGGTAGAGAATGTTCTTGGACTTCCAAGAGCGGCTATGTCTTTATTTGATTTATCAGCACCATTAAATCAGGGTTGGGGTGTAATTTCACGCAAGGAGTGGTGGGATAATTTAGCTCCAATGATAAAAGCATTTAGCCGTGAAAGTGCTTTTAGGGACATACAAGCCGATATTATAACCAGACCAAACTATAAACTAGCCAAAAGGGCAGGATTAAGATTATCTGATTTAAGTGAGAATTTATTTGAAAGAGAAGAGATTTTTATGACGACCCTACTAGATAAAATACCGGGTATGGCTGCGTCTCAACGAGCTTATATCGGTTTTTTGAATAAATTAAGAATGGATTCATTTGATGATTTAATTAAAAAAGCTAAATTAGCCGGTGAAGATGTTAGTTTAGGTTCAAAAGCCGCAGAAGATATTGCTACAATAGTTAATGCTTTTACTGGTGGATATGGCAGAACCGACCCATTATTAAATGCTCTTTTATTTTCTCCAAGAAGGGTTAGGTCTGCTGTTAAGATATTAAATCCTTGGACTTATATTAACCCCAAAACCAGCAAAACTGCCAGAAAAGCAGCTATAAGAAACTTATTGGG
>MWBJ01000045.1 GCA_002069525.1 Parcubacteria group bacterium ADurb.Bin305
CATTGCACACTAACGATGCTACTACTGCTATTCCGAGGTTAATGGATATGCAGGTGCCTAATTTCTTAGTGGGGGCTACCTTAAATATGGTAATAGCCCAAAGATTAGCTCGCCGAATTTGCAGGGATTGTATAGAAAGTTATGAGGTGCCTCCTGACGAACTTAAAATTATTGATTCGCAGTTAAAAACTTTAAAAGGAAGTGCTGCTCCTGCTTTTAAACCTAGAAGGCTTTATCGGGGCAAAGGATGCAAGTCCTGTGGTTTTACGGGTTATCGAGGCAGAATTGCTCTCTATGAAACACTGAATATTAGTGAGAAAATTAGAGAATATATTCAGCAGCCAAACTTTTCCTTGGATGGTATCAAAAAAATTGCTTTTAGCGAAGGTTTTAAAACTATGTTTGAAGATGGTCTTGCCAAAGCAGAATTAGGGTTGACAACTGTAAATCAAGTTCTTGGTGTAATTAAGGAATAATTTGAAGTTTAGCAATTTAGAAAATAAGCCATTTATAATTAGCAAGTATGGAGAGAAGAATATTCAAACAAATGAGAGATTTTTAAACAAACGAGTGATTCCGTATTATTTGCTTAGAATCACAACTTCCGTTTTTGGTCATCTTGCTTGAGGTTGTTTCGTATAAGCTGTTAACGGTTAAGCAATCTTGGCGCTAGTATAGTTAATTAGCAAAAATAAAATATCAAAAAATTAGAACTGTCAGTCAATACTTAAAGAATAACCAAAAAATCACATTGTAATTATAAAATTAAAAAATTTATCTGAACTTAACATATAGTTTTAAATTTTGTTTTTGAATTTTGAACCCTAAATCATATTTATGCTTTATCATTATTTAGCGCAAGATGTTAGTGGTCATATCAAAGAAGGAAATGTTAGCCAACCAAACACTCAGGCAGTTTTGGATTTTTTAACAAGTCAAAATTTAAAACCAATAAGTATTCAACCTTTAATTACCCAAGAGAAAAAGGGTATTTTTTCTTTTGGCAAAAAGGGTCTTTCTATTACTGATAAAGTATTTTTAACTAAATATCTTTCCTTAATGCTTAGAGTGGGAACGGATTTATTTTCTGCCATTGATATTTTGATTGAGGATTATGACAAAGGTCCTGTTAGGAATTTTTTATTTGAAATTCGTCAAAATTTAGAACAAGGTAAACCGTTTTATTTAGCGTTTGAGAAACACCCAGAATCTTTTTCGCCTGTAGTCGCTAATTTAATTAGGGCAGGGGAGACAGCTGGCAATTTGGAGAGCACCTTAAATGATGTTTCTTTGAGTTTAGATAGGGATAGAGAATTGCAATCAAAAATTAAATCATCTTTAATTTATCCTATTATTTTAATTGTAGGATCTATAGCTATGGTCATTTTTTTGGTAACGTTTGCTATTCCTAAATTAGGGGAAATGTTTTTGTCTACAGATCAAAAAATTCCAGCTTATAGCAAGGCCGTCTTAACGATAGGAATGTTTTTAAATGATCATATCAAAATTGTTATTGCTTTATTGATTACTATTCCCTTATTGCTTTATTTATTTTTTACTAAAACTAAACAAGGAAAAAAGTTTTACAATGCTATTTTAGAGAAGATTCCTGTGACGCGAAATCTAACGGAAAAAATGGCTTTGGAAAGATTTGCTTCTGTTTTTGGCAGTTTAATTAAAGCTGGCATGCCAATAATTCAAGCTGTAGAAATTACGGCTAAGGCTACTGGGAATCCGAAATATGAAG
>MWBJ01000046.1 GCA_002069525.1 Parcubacteria group bacterium ADurb.Bin305
TTTTAAAAACGAAGTAGCAGAAGAAGATATTATTAAAACCCGAGATATTGTTTCCCAACTTCCTCAAGTTGCCCAAGTTAATTATATTACTAAAGAGCAAGCCTTAGAAGAATTTCAGTCAAGACACGTTGAAGATGAGGTAATAAATAGAGCCTTAGAAGAGTTGGGTGATAATCCCTTGCAGGCTTCTTTAGAAATTAAAGCCAAAGACAGCAGTCAATATCAAGAAATAGTTAACTTTATAGAAAATAGCGATATTTCAAATAATATCAGCAAGGTTAATTTTACTGAAAACAAATTAATTATCGAGAGACTCAATCAAATCACCCAAACTGTTGAAAGAGCTGGCCTTATTTTGACGCTTATTTTTGCAGCTTTAACAATTTTAATTGCTTTTAATTTTATTAGAGTTTCGATTTATTCTTTTAGAGAAGAAATAAATATTATGAGATTGGTTGGAGCTTCAAGAAGCTTTATTAGGGGACCATTTATAATAAGCGGTTTAATTACCAGCGTTATTTCAGCTATTATGATATTTTTAATTTTTTGGCTAATTATTTATCTTGGCTCTCCTTATGTTAATTCTTTTGTTCCAGAAATTAATTTTTACGAATTTTTTGTGCAAAATTGGTTTAAATTATTTGTTTTTGAATTTTTAGCCGGCATAATTTTGATGTTAATTTCAACCCATCTTGCTACTAGTAAATATTTAAAAGAAACAGCCTAAGATTTAAGAGGCTTATTAATCTAAATAATACTTCCACGGGGTATTTTTAGATTAATAAAATTTAAAGAATACTTATTAATCTTTAGCCACATAATTTTTAAGAAAAAATTTTGCTGCGGGACTTGGATTCGAACCAAGATACCGGCGTCCAGAGCGCCGTGTCCTACCATTAGACGATCCCGCAACTTTGGAAAGAAATAATTTTAGCGGATCAAGTTAGATAATCTAAAAAATATCGTCTTATTCATATCTTAAGGCTTCTATTGGATTTTTTAAGGCTGCATTGCGAGCTGGATAAATTCCAAAAATTAAACCTGTAGCAGCTGAAACTGCTATTCCCAGAATAGCAGCGAAGACCGGGAAAGTAAAGGCCCATTGAAGAGCAGTAAATTTAGTTAAAATCAGAGCGCCGATAAACGAGAAAAAGGCGCCTAAAGCAATGCCAATTATTCCTCCTATAACTGTTAATAAAACCGCTTCAAGAAGAAATTGATTTAAGATGTCTTTATCAGTAGCGCCAATCGCTTTTCGCAAGCCAATTTCATGTGTTCTTTCTGAAACAGAAACCATCATTATATTCATAATTCCTATTCCTCCAACAATCAAAGAAATAGCGGCAATAGCCGTTATACTGCAGGTAACAAAACCCTCACGCTGAGGCACAGTGGGCGGCGTCAGGGAGCATGCGTGCCTTGGGCACTGTCACACCCCATCACCGGGTGTCACCACCGCTTTGGGGAATAGCTCTGCAGGTCCGGTTCAGGGATGCTAATGAGAAATGGAGATGAGAAAGATGACTAATAGAATAGCAAAACCGTCTGATATAGAGGTTATATATGATTTGATTTGCGATATGGAAAATTCAAAATTGGATTATGAGAAATTTCAAGAGGTCTTTAAAAAATATCTTGAAGATGATAGGTATTTCTGCCTTGT
>MWBJ01000047.1 GCA_002069525.1 Parcubacteria group bacterium ADurb.Bin305
TTTAAGTATGACTTGGGAGTGGCTGGTATTAGGTCGACTGAGTTGCCAGAAGCTTTAAAAAATCTAGTTGATTCAGTCGCTAACGAGATAAAATATTCTTTAAATTTATTTCGAAGTAATAATGGTAAAACTGTTGAGAAAATTGTTATGACCGGTGGTTCTTCTTTGTTGTATAATTTTCCCGAATATCTAACTAAAGAGTTAAATATCAATATTATCATTGGTAGCCCCTGGACACTAATTTCTTATCCTTTAAATATTAAGCCATTGCTTGATGAACTTGGTCCACGTCTAGCAGTAGCGGTAGGGCTGGCTATGCGTGGTATTAGTTAATTATAAACAAATGTTAGGTAGCAAGTCTTCTAATAAAAAAGTTAAACAACCCGATCAATCATTTACCGCCCAAGAGAAGGTAGATTGGTCCTCTACTGAGGGCTATGAGACAATGAAAGAGGTTAATAATTTTTTAAAGTGGCCGTCAGTATGGGTTAATCGTAAAGATAAAACTAGCCGTGAAATTAATACTCGCCCTGCCAAAAGCGAACAGAAGCCTAAAGTAGAACCGAGAACTGATAGTGCTATATCTAAGCCCAGGGTGGTGGATAAACCATCTTCTAAGGTTGTGTCGAGTAAACCTGCTAAGGGTATTGATTCCAATATTAAAAATACTAAACTACCACCTCTTTCTAAGCCCACCAAAAAGCAACATTTATTAGAAGTTAGTACTTCTAAGGTTTCTCAGAAAAAAAATCATTTTTGGCAGTTTTTGGCAAAGGGTTGGTCGGCTAGGAAGTTAAAAAAACTTAACCAAGAGCGTAGCCGTCAAATTAAACAATTGTCTGGTTCAGGAACACTTAGTGGTGGTCAAATAGATAGTGCGACTTTTCAGACCAAAGAAGGACAACGTCGTCAAGTAAATAAAGTAATTAGTAATAAAACAGTAGCTCAACCATTATCAGCGGAAGTGCAGCCGAGTCAGCCAGCTAGTATGCCAAAGATTGAGGAAAATCAGGATAATTTTAAAAATCAAAATAAAGAAAAACAAAAAGATAAAGAGCAAGAGCAAGAGAAAATTTCTAAGCCCACTCCTAAAATGGAAGCTGAATCTCAGAACAAAATTAAAGAACAGCGGTTTCGTGATTTACAACAACGGGTGGAACAAAAATCATGGACTCGGCCGACAATTACAGAAACTAATTTAATTAAAGGTCAAACTACTTTATATTTTAATTGGCGTAGATTTTGGCTGGATTTGATTCAGTGGCTAGTTATTACTTTGTTTTTTTTGTCTTTATGTGGTGTACTGTTTTATTTATGGCGTCAGAATCAGAATAAACAGACTACCGATTCTGCTCAGCGTCTTGCTAAGGCAAATCAGCTGGTTATTTTAGCCGAGAATGAAGTGGGCGATGTTTTAGATTTTCGCTTAAGATTGATGTTAGTTAGTGAGTTGTTAAATGACCATATTTATTGGAGTAATTTTTTTAGTTTTTTAGAAAAAAATACTTTACCCAATGTATTTTATCAGGATTTTAGTGGTGATACCGGCGGGGAGTATATATTGAAGGCCAGGACAGATAATTTTGATAGTATGGCCAAGCAATTAAAAGTTTTTCGTCGGTCCGCT
>MWBJ01000048.1 GCA_002069525.1 Parcubacteria group bacterium ADurb.Bin305
ACCAAGTGAAATTGGCCATTTAGAGGATCGTTTAGTTTCTCGCTTTATGGGTGGTTTAACAGTAGATATTCAACCACCTGATTATGAAATGAGATTAGCAATTATTAAGCAAAAAATAGAGGAAAAACACCTTACCATTACTCCTGAGGCCGCTAGTTATTTAGCAGAGAATTTAACCTCTAATATTCGAGAAATCGAGGGTAAAATCCAAAAACTTATTGCCCAAACGTTAACTTTGAACAAAAAGGTGATAGATGAGGTGCCGCAAGAAAACTTTTCTACCCCTCTCAAAAACTTATCCCCACGTCATCTCATTTCTATTTGTGCCAAATTCTTTAATTTTAAAACTGGAGATATTTGCGGTTCCAGCCGTCGAAAAGATTTAGTTGCCGCCCGCCATATTACCGCTTACCTTCTCATCACTGAACTTCATCTGCCCTTAAAAGAAGTTGGCTATCTTCTGGGAGGACGAGACCATACTAGTATTATTCACGCTAGAGATAAAATCAGTTACGAGTTTTCCACTAATCCTCAAATGCAACAACTTATCAACCAAATTAAAAACATCCTTTAATAACTTATCTACTTATTCACATTTTTATTCCCATTTAAGGTTGAGTTTTTCCCACAAAGATTACCCCAAGTCTATCATCACTTATAGGATGAGTGATGTTTTTCGGATCATATTTTCCAATTTAAATCACTTTTTCACGTCCTTTTAAATTATTTTTCACGAATAAATTCATAATTACTAGTAATCTTTCTACTTTTTCACTTAATCTACTAATAACGCTACTGTTATTTAGATTATGTTAAGATATTCTATCTATGAAACTTTCTCTCCTGCAAGAAAATCTTAATTTAGCTCTAAACCATGTTTCCCGTTTTGTAGCTTTTAAAGCTCAATTACCTATTTTAGGCAATATTCTTTTAACCACTGACTCTGGCCGGCTTAAACTTTCAGCCACTAACTTAGAGCTAGGTATTAATTATTGGGTTGGGGCTAAAATTGATAAAGAGGGAACCATAGCTGTTCCGGCTCGGGAAATTACAGAATTTGTTTCCTATCTTGATCCAGGTAAAATTGATTTAACTCTTAATAGTAATCTTTTAAATCTAAAATCAAATAAGGCCGAATCTGACTTTACTACCTTTTCCCCAATTGATTTTCCAGTTCTTTCATCAGCTAATTCTAAGGATGGTTTTGAGATTGATTTTTCTGACTTAGCAGACCCCATTAACCAAATTACCTTTTCAGCAGCAACTGACGATACCCGTCCTGTTCTAACCGGTATTTTAGTTTGTTTTACTAAAGATAATTTAATTTTAGTGGCCACTGATGGTTTCCGTTTGTCATTAAAGGAAATTAAGCTTAAAAGTCCGATTAAAATGCCTTCAGGTAAAGATAGATTAACTCTTTTAGTTCCTGCCAAAGCCTTGATGGAAATAAATAAATTAGTTTCGCCTAATTCATTGATAAAAATTAGCATTGCTAAAGATGAACGACAAATATTTTTTATCATGGATAA
>MWBJ01000049.1 GCA_002069525.1 Parcubacteria group bacterium ADurb.Bin305
AATAAAACCAACCGCTAATTTTTTAGCGGCTATTCCCCCTCCACCTCCCAATGGCGGAAATTCGTAATTTAAAACTAATATTCTTTTTTTAGTTGTTATATTATTATTCTCCATAATATTCTCTATACCACCCTACAAAAGCCTTAATTGCTTCTTCGGGGCTTGTTTTAGGCCCCCAACCTAATATTTCTTTAGTATGCTCTATATCAGCAAACGTCTCAAAAACGTCCCCGGCCTGCATCTCTAAATAATTTCTCTCTGCCTTCTTCCCTAACTCTTTCTCTAAACAAGAAATAAAATACTCGAGTTCAATTGGCTTGTTATTACCTAAATTAAAAATCTGATAGCCGTCCGTCTTTTCTAAAGCCAATAAAATACCATCTACGATATCATCAATATAAGTAAAGTCTCGCTTCATTTTACCGAAGTTAAAGACCTTAATCGCCTCTCCCTTAGAAATAGCGCTGGCAAATAAAATTGGCGCCATATCTGGTCGTCCATAAGGACCAATAACGGTAAAAAATCTTAAGCTGGTCGTATTTATCCCAAATAAATGGGAATAGGTATGAGCCATTAGTTCATCGGCTTTTTTAGTGGCCGCATACAAAGATATTGGATTATCAACTGAGTCGCTAACTGAAAATGGTACTTTTTTGTTATTGCCATAAACTGAGCTAGAGGAAGCATAGACTAAGTCCTTAATCTGATAATTCCTGGCTGCTTCTAAGATATTCATAAAAGCGTTGATATTGGCTTTTATATAAACCCGAGGATTTTCTAAACTATAGCGAACGCCAGCTTGAGCGGCTAAATGACAAATTTTATCTATTTTATTCTCGGTAAAAATTCGCTCAACAAAGCTTTCATCGCTTAAATCTCCCCGATATAGCTTATAATCCTCAAAGCCCTCTAAAATGGCATTTCTAGCCTCCTTAAGGCTCGGATCATAGTAGTCGTTGAAGTTATCGGCGCCAATAATAATATGGCCGTTTTCCAATAATTTTTTAGCAGTATGAAAGCCAATAAAACCAGCCGAGCCAGTTACGAGAATAGTTTTTGTAGTGGTTTGATTCATATTACTTATTATCAATTACTTCTTTAACACTATATGCCTCTTCCTTATGAGTAGCATAATAATTTTTAGAAAGAATATCTGCTAAAAGACCAAAAATAAAAAACATTATGCCGGTAAAAAAGCCAAACATTGATAATTCGGTTAAAGCCGTGTCAGATAAGTCTTGGCCTGAAAATATTTTTTGGTAAACAGCCAGTATTCCAGAAAAAAATGAAAGAAGAATTAATAAGACCCCCATGCCACCAAAAAGATGCAAGGGGCGATTAGCATATTTTTTCCAAAACCAAACTGAAAACATATCCAAAACCCCCTTTATTCCTCGTTTCCAATTATATTTAGTTCTTCCTGTTTTTCTTGGACGATGATTAACTACCATTTCACCTATTTTAAAACCTTTTATTTTCAAAATAGCCGGAATAAAACGATGCATT
>MWBJ01000050.1 GCA_002069525.1 Parcubacteria group bacterium ADurb.Bin305
CCTCAACTGCTACCCGGCTGTCTGGATCTTGGACTAAATAAGCGTCTAAAATGGAATCAGCGATAAAATCACAAAGTTTATCTGGATGCTTAGGTGAAACAAACTCACAAGTTTTCTTCATAATGATTTAATATTAAACAATAAATATAATAAATAAAAATTCTCTTCCTAAAAGAAGAGAATATGACTCAATTTAATCATTATCTTTCCCGTTTAGGGGCTAGATTTGGCACCTTATAAATAGGTTGCCGGCAGGTCGCTGGGCTAGGTCCCTCGCTGCGCTCGTAATAATATTTTATTATTTTTATAATAGCATACTATGATATAGTTTATCAACTCTATAGTTCTTAAAAGTTCATTAGAACCGACGATGGGGTCCATATCCTCACGATAGCTATTTACGTTGGTCAAATTAAAGTTGACTATCCCCAGCCTATCTTTTATTATAACTTTAATGACAAAATACAAAAAAGAACTAAATTTAAATCCTCATGATGACTCTTTTGGCTAGCCCAAAAATAATTACTCTAATCATTTTTATTTTAACCTATTGCGGTTTAATATTTTTGCCCAAAAAACGGGTACTCTGCGCTGGTATCGGGGCTGGTCTGCTTATTATCTTGCAAATTATTAGTCTTCCGGAAATCTTCTCAGCTATTAATTGGAATGTTTTACTTATGATTCTAGGGACCAGTGGGCTAGTAATATTTTTTTCGGAATCTAAAATGCCCGCCTTTCTTGGGGAAAAAGTTATTGACAAGGCCCCTGATTTTAGATGGGCTGTTGTTTTTCTTGCTCTTTTAGCTGGGGGTATTAGCGCCTTACTAGAAAACGTCTCTACTTTACTCATACTAACACCAGTAGCCTTAGCTATGGCTAAAAAACTAAAAACTTCTCCTGTCCCCCTCCTTATTACCATTGCCATTTCCTCTAACTTACAAGGAGCGGCTACTTTAATTGGCGATCCCACCTCCATTATGCTTGGCAATTATGCTAACCTCAATTTTTTACAATTTTTCTTCCTTAATCATAAACCCAGCATATTTTTTGCTATCGAACTGGGAGCAATTATGACGGCTATAGCCATCTTCTACCTATTTCGCAAAGAAAAACAGCCCATTACCAGCGAAGAACATACTAAAGTAACTAACTTCTTTCCAACTATTATTCTTCTTTTAATGATTGTCTCTCTAGTTGGTGTATCTTTTATTAAAGAAAAACCGGCCCTCACTAATGGTTTTATTTGCTCCGGCTTTTTTCTCTTAGCAGCTTTTAGGGAACTAATAATAAAGCATAATTTATCCCCCAAAAAAATTATCAAAAACTTAAACTGGGAAACCTTGGTTCTTTTATCTTTTATTTTCATTAT
>MWBJ01000051.1 GCA_002069525.1 Parcubacteria group bacterium ADurb.Bin305
ATATTCTAGGCTATCAATTCTTTCTTCTAGGTCTTTGATTTTTTCTTTAATTTTTTTAAGATTAAACATAGTTTTTATAAATTAAATTTATTGGCTAATTCTTTAGCAAATTGACTGGTTTCTATTTGTTTTGGTTGTTTTGCCCCATCTAGCTCGTTCTGATATTTTGGTTCTACTATTAATCCTGTATTTTCGTTATACCATTGACCAAACCTTTTAACGCACCACATACCATCGTTTGTTTTTTTTCTTGTTTCTACTAAATCAGCGGGCAAAATGCTTGAAATACTTGAAACATTAATCATTCCACCTAAAGACTTGACTGGAACTAATCCAGATTTACCAACAAAAGATTGGGCATCTTCTCTGGTGATATTAAACCTTTCTCCACTTATCATTTTTAATATAAACATATAATTAAATATAATTAAAATTGAAAGTCGGGGACAACGCCCTTATCAGGCTCTTGTTCTCTTTTATAATAAATCATTAATTTGGACAGGTTATTTTTTAGCTCTAAGGGAGTTGTTATGGTTGGCGCATATCTTTTTCCCTGTATAGAGTTAGAAAACTTAACCGTATTAATGGTTTTTTCAAATCCAAACTTATTAATAAGGTCTTCCGCTGCTTTCCTTTGAGTTTTATTACCAAAATTAAGCGTTGGATTTATTTCATAAAAGAGATTTAATATCTCCTGTATTTCTTTTGAATGTTCTATTGGTTCTACTGATGGTTTTATTAATGGTTCTTCCGTATCCGCAAAACTTTGTTTTGCTGTATCTATATTATTATTATAATATTCTTTTATATTATTATCTTGCTGTTTTTGCGTACCCCCCTTGCTGTTTTTGCGTACCCCCCTTGCTGTTTTTGCGTACCCCCCCATCTTTATCATTAGCTGTATTTTTCTTTTATAATTACATTCTATATCGCTTATTATAAGCTCTTGTTCTACTAATTCACTTATAACTCTTGATACTTGGCTTTCTGATAATTTTAATAAATCTCCTATATACTTATTACTAGCCCAACAATATCCCTTTTCATTGGTGAGCGAGCTAATAATTCCGTAAACTATTTTAGCCGTGCTTGATATTTTTTCGCTTAACATTACCTCGGTTGGTATCACCGAATAGGTGCTAAATTCTTTTTTCATAATAATTACTATCTTAATTATTTAAATGCCAATAACTGGTTAGTCAGTTAAGGGCGGTGGCCGGGGTGGTGTAGATAGCCACCACCCCGCTTGCGTGAGCTACAACCACTATTTATATTTTTAATAATGCTCTCAATAGAGTGCTGGGACACCCCCTACCAGAGCATTGGCAGGGGGAGGGCTAGCTCAGCACTCAAT
>MWBJ01000052.1 GCA_002069525.1 Parcubacteria group bacterium ADurb.Bin305
TTTTTGGCCTTAAAAGGGCTCCAGCTCCCTTTATTCTAATACAGAAAATGCATAAAATGCAGCCTAATAAAAAACTGGCAATATTGCATATTCACAACCACCTTAAAATTAATAACTTACAACCAGCAATTTTATAACTTATTAGAAGTTAGTGCATTATAATAGTAAAACGGTGCAACCTCTAAGGTTTAATTTTAGGGGTTACACTTCTTTTTAAGCGGTTACACTTCTTTCATAAAACGATGTAATGCTTGCCCCATCAGGGTTTGAATGGCAAGGGTTACACTTCTTTTTAAGCGGTTACACTTCGGTTACACTTCTTTTTAAACCGCTGAAACGCACACCCCATCAGGGTTTGAGGGGCAAAGGTTACACTTCTACACAAAAAAACCCTATTCCTTATATTATATTTTATTCCCCCCCCTTATATATTTACTTTATTTCATATATTATATAATATATATTATTTACTAAGGAGCTACTTATATAAAATTAAAAAAGAAGTGTAACTTTTATGCTTATAAGCCGCACCAGTACAACGTTTGAGGGCAGTTAAAAAGAAGTGTAACCCTGAGGGTGAAAAATTGAATACAATAGGGTTATAAGCCGCACCAGTGCAATGGTTTCAGTGGTTACACTTCTTTTGTGTAACTTTAAAAAAAGAAGTGTAACTTTTATGCTTATAAGCCGCACCAGTACAACGTTTGAGGGCAGTTAAAAAGAAGTGTAACCAGGGGGGAGAGTGTAACCGTTCACCCCATAATTACCATAACCACCTAATATTTAGCGTTATAGCTAAATTAAAGGCTAATATACTAATATTCAATATTTTAGCCGCTTCAGGTTGAGATATCTTATTAGGCAAATTTGCCGAATTATAATTTGGTATAGGCAAATTTGCCGATACCTCAGTGTATGGTTGTAAAATAACATTTATGCAACCCTAAAAGGGTATTTCTAAACTCCCATCATTCGGGGTTCCCCCCTCCTCGGGTTTATTTTTCTCCTCTTCTTTGTTTTTATTAAGCCATTCATCAACTGGTAAATTATGCTCTTCTAAAAACTTTATTACATCCTTATGGTTAGCGTGTTCCTCAATAAACACATATCCCCTCTCCTGTTTCCCATTTTCTTTAAAATTTTTATACTGCAACGCCTTAAGGTTTTTGATTTCTATAAACCTTTTTAAATAAACCATTAATTGTCTTTGTGTGTATTCGTTCGGGTCATATTCCGATTTAAACCTTTTGAATATTTCCTCGTTTGTCATTCTCCCCTTGGTTTCAAGCATATATATGCAAGCTCTATCGCAGTGGTTTAAAATATTAGCATCGGGGATGGCAATTGTTAAC
>MWBJ01000053.1 GCA_002069525.1 Parcubacteria group bacterium ADurb.Bin305
TCCGAATCCGCCAGCGGTAAGCTGATCAGAAAGACTTTTTCGGAAATGTTAGTTTATACTAAAAAGAATAAACTTAATCTTATTCTAGTTGAAAAAATAGATAGACTAACTAGAAATCTAAGAGATGCGGCGATTATTAGCGACTGGATAAATGAAGATGAAAAACACGAGATTCATTTTGTAAAAGAAAACTTTATTGTTAATCGCAACACAAGAGCTCATGAAAATTTAGTCTGGGATATGAAAGTAGCGATTGCTAGATTCTACACTAATAATTTAAGTGAGGAGGTAAAGAAGGGACAGAAAGCAAAACTAGAATCAGGTTGGATGCCGCAACGTCCTTGCTTAGGTTATAAAACAATTGGCGATAAGGGGCACAAAACACAAGTAATTGATGAAAAAATTGCTCCACTAATTAGACAGGCTTTTGAATTATATGCGAGCGGTAATTATTCTCTAAACTTTTTAGCCGAAGTAATGCTTGATGAAGGCCTTAAAGCGCCATCGGGAAAAATGTTAGCTAAAAACACTTTGCACAACATGCTGACTAATCCTTTTTATGCCGGACAAATTGTTTGGAATAAAAAAGTCTATCCTGGAAATCATGAGCCGATAGTTTCTCAAGATTTATTTGATAAAGTGCAATTAAAAATTAAGCGAAAATTATCAGCTACTCAATTTAAAAAGCATCTCTTTATTTTCAAAGGCAATATGCGCTGCGCTGAATGTGGTGGCATTATTAGTTGGAGCCAAAGGAAAGGACACGTTTATGGAACTTGTAATCATTACCGCTTGTGCTCGCAAAATACAAGAGTTAGAGAACAAGATATTATTGATCAATTAATTCCCTATCTTAAAGAAATGCAGCCTAAAACACCAAAATTAATTGACTGGCTAGAACAAGCTATCAAAGAAGATGAACCGAGCAATAAAGGGCTTATAGAGGCCAAAAAACAGGCCTTAGACAAGAGTTTAAAAAGAATCGAGAATAGATTAGACCTAATCTATAATGACAAACTGGACGGCAAAATTACCGAGGATTTTTATAGTAAAAAATATAATGAATTTAATTCTGAAAAAATAGACTTAGAAAAAAAGCTACAACAAATTTCTCTTAAAAATAAGACGATTGATTATAATGAAGGCATCAAGCTTCATCGCCTAGCAAGCAAGGCGCCGGATCTAATTACTGACGATGAAACAGACATTGAAAACAAGCGACTAGCTTTATCGGAATTATTTTCGGACTTTTCATTAGAGGGCGATAAAATAAGGGTAAAATATACTT
>MWBJ01000054.1 GCA_002069525.1 Parcubacteria group bacterium ADurb.Bin305
TCTTCTTATACTAATTCCGGAAATAGTAATAGCCAATCAATTGATGAAAATGAATTTAAAGAATACGAATATTTAAATGTGGTTATTAGTGAAATTGCTTGGATGGGAACAAAGGCATCTCCTCAAGACGAATGGTTTGAGCTTTATAATAATACTAACAGCCCTATTGATTTAACTGGTTTTTCTCTTAAAGCGCTTGATGGTTCGCCAGAAATTGCTTTTTCGGGCATTATTTCTCCTCATTCTTATTTTCTTTTGGAAAGGGGCGATGATAATACCATAAAAAACATTAAAGCTGATCAAATTTATACCGGCAGTCTTTCTAATGATGGAGAATATTTAATTTTAAAAGACGCTTTTTCTAATATTATAGATATAGTTGATGCTAAAAATGGATGGCCAGCCGGTAATTTAAGCGGACGTTCTTCTATGGAAAGAATAGAATTAGACGAATCGAGTATTTTAGCCAATTGGCATACATTTTCCGGCATTCCTTTTGGTCGCGACGCTTTGGGTAATGATATTTTGGGTACTCCCCGCAGAGAAAATAGTCCTTATACACCCAATGAACAAGAAAATAATGAAGAGGAAAACCACGAAAATGAATCTATTTTGGAAGAAGAGAATAATTCTCTTTTGGGAGTAGACAAAACCTCGCCTTTAAGCTCTATAACTTCCGGTCCTTCAAAAATAACCAAAGAAACAACAGCTTATTTTGAATTTAGCGCTTCCGAACCATCTGTTTTTAAATGCCGTTTAGATAATCAGAACTGGGAGAGTTGTTCCTCGCCTAAAATTTATTCTTCTCTTTTAGAAGGAGAACATATCTTTTCTCTTAGGGCTATTGATATGGCTGGCAATATAGAGGAAAACCCTCAAGAATATAGGTGGCTAATAGATTTAACCGGACCTGTGTCGAGTATTGATACTCGAGGTTATTTTTCTTTTTTAAATTGGCCGGGAGAAATTAAGGGACAATTTTTTATTAATGATAACTCTTCAGCAAGCTCAACATTGGCCTTACTTGATTCGGCTAATGTTTTAGTATTAATTCAAGAGCAGGACAAGGGGCAATATTTAGCCAAAGATGGTCAAGAATATTATTGGCAGAATGAACCAAAATGGCTGTTAACGGAAATTAATAAAAATAATTGGCGATTTATTCTAAAAACAGAATTATTAAAAGAGGGTGTTTATAAAGTTTGGTCTAAAGCTTATGATTCAACAGGCAATGTTCAGGACCCATTAGATATTAGCGAATTTATTATAGATAATAC
>MWBJ01000055.1 GCA_002069525.1 Parcubacteria group bacterium ADurb.Bin305
ATAATGAAAATAAAAGATAAAAGAACCAAGGTTTCCCAGTTTAAGTTTTTGATAATTTTTTTGGGGGATAAATTATGCTTTATTATTAGTTCCCTAAAAGCTGCTAAGAGAAAAAAGCCGGAGCAAATAAAACCATTAGTGAGGGCCGGTTTTTCTTTAATAAAAGATACACCAACTAGAGAGACAATCATTAAAAGAAGAATAATAGTTGGAAAGAAGTTAGTTACTTTAGTATGTTCTTCGCTGGTAATGGGCTGTTTTTCTTTGCGAAATAGGTAGAAGATGGCTATAGCCGTCATAATTGCTCCCAGTTCGATAGCAAAAAATATGCTGGGTTTATGATTAAGGAAGAAAAATTGTAAAAAATTGAGGTTAGCATAATTGCCAAGCATAATGGAGGTGGGATCGCCAATTAAAGTAGCCGCTCCTTGTAAGTTAGAGGAAATGGCAATGGTAATAAGGAGGGGGACAGGAGAAGTTTTTAGTTTTTTAGCCATAGCTAAGGCTACTGGTGTTAGTATGAGTAAAGTAGAGACGTTTTCTAGTAAGGCGCTAATACCCCCAGCTAAAAGAGCAAGAAAAACAACAGCCCATCTAAAATCAGGGGCCTTGTCAATAACTTTTTCCCCAAGAAAGGCGGGCATTTTAGATTCCGAAAAAAATATTACTAGCCCACTGGTCCCTAGAATCATAAGTAAAACATTCCAATTAATAGCTGAGAAGATTTCCGGAAGACTAATAATTTGCAAGATAATAAGCAGACCAGCCCCGATACCAGCGCAGAGTACCCGTTTTTTGGGCAAAAATATTAAACCGCAATAGGTTAAAATAAAAATGATTAGAGTAATTATTTTTGGGCTAGCCAAAAGAGTCATCATGAGGATTTAAATTTAGTTCTTTTTTGTATTTTGTCATTAAAGTTATAATAAAAGATAGGCTGGGGATAGTCAACTTTAATTTGACCAACGTAAATAGCTATCGTGAGGATATGGACCCCATCGTCGGTTCTAATGAACTTTTAAGAACTATAGAGTTGATAAACTATATCATAGTATGCTATTATAAAAATAATAAAATATTATTACGAGCGCAGCGAGGGACCTAGCCCAGCGACCTGCCGGCAACCTATTTATAAGGTGCCAAATCTAGCCCCTAAACGGGAAAGATAATGATTAAATTGAGTCATATTCTCTTCTTTTAGGAAGAGAATTTTTATTTATTATATTTATTGTTTAATATTAAATCATTATGAAGAAAACTTGTGA
>MWBJ01000056.1 GCA_002069525.1 Parcubacteria group bacterium ADurb.Bin305
AAAATATCCAGGAGTTTTTTCTGATTTTTTTGTTAATATGATAAAAGCTTCAGAATTAACTGGAAGACTTGATAGTTCTTTAAGCTATTTAGCTGATTATTATGAGGCTCAGGATAAATTAAATTCTAAAGTCAGAAATGCAATGATTTATCCTATTTTTGTATTAGTTATGTTTTTAGTAGTTATAATAATTATGGTAGTGGTTGTTATTCCTCAGCTTGAAGGGATAATTACTGAAAGCGGCATAACCCCAGAGGAACTTCCGACTATTTCTAAAATTATGTTTGGGGTTGGCAGTTTTTTGAAAAACTATTATCTGGGTATAATAGCTGTCATAGCGGTCATAGCTATTGTAGTTGTTAATTATTTCAAATCAGAGGAAGCCCAAGGATTGGCTTCCACTATTTTTTTAAACTTTCCTGTTGTTGGCAATTTTTTAAAAAAGCTTTATATTTCAAGATTTGCTGAAACTTTGTCAGTTCTAATTAAAGGAGGAATTCCAATTGTTTCAGCTTTAGAAATCTCAGCAAATGTTATTGGCAATAATTTTTATGAAGACGTAATTTTTAAAATAGCTCAAGGAGTAAAAGAAGGCGGTAATATGTCAAGCTTAATAATGAATTATCCTGATTTTTTCCCGCCAGTTGTTTCTCAGATGATGGCAGTTGGAGAGCGAACTGGAACTTTGGATTCGATTTTAGATAAAATTTCTAAAAATTATACTAGAGAAGTTGATGAATTAGCAGGAAGTTTAGCAGAAATAATTCAGCCAATTTTAATTGTTTTTTTGGGAATTTTAGTTGGCTTATTGGTTGCTGGAGTAATTATGCCGATTTATCAAATAGCTCAGCAGTTCTAATGCCTTACTAAAAATTCTTGATTTTTAAAATTAAAGATTTATAATTAAAATAATTAATAAATTTAAATTATAAAGTATAAAAATATGTCAAAATTTTTTAAAGGTTTTACTTTAATAGAACTTTTAGTAGTTATTACCGTAATTGGTCTTTTATCAGCAATGGTTTTAGTTGGTCTTTCTGGAGTAAGGGCTCAGGGAAGAGATACTAGAAGAGTAGCTGATTTAAGAAATTTGCAAAATGGTTTAGAGATTTATTTTAATAAAAATAGTCAATATCCAGCAAGCGCTAATAGTTGCCAGGGTAGCTGG
>MWBJ01000057.1 GCA_002069525.1 Parcubacteria group bacterium ADurb.Bin305
GGGAGATAAATAATTGATGAAGAGTCGTAAAGTGATTGGTGTAATTAAAATAATCCTGAGTCATAGTTGACATAGTGGTTAAGTTTTTTTCCCAGAAAGCCGGCAAGAGAAAGAAAGCGGCTAAGCCAAAGGCAGTTAAAAAGGTAAATAGCTGATGTTTATAGTCTTTAACAAAAAAGAAAAGATAGGGAATAAGAAGAATTAGAACGGCTAAACTGGTAAGGGAATGAGAGAGAAACAGGAGGGCAAGACTGAAAGCAGCCCAGGGGTAATTTTTATTTTTAAAAAAGTAAAAAACCCAAGGGATAAGATTAAGAGCTAGTAATTCAGGAAAAGCCCCACGGACAAATAAATTAGTAGCTTGATAAGGAGCAAAAGTGAACAAGGCAGTGGCTAGTAAAGATTGAGATAATAAAAATAAACCAACTCCCCCTCCTATTTTAATGAGAATTAAAATTATTTTGACGCTGGTGGTGAAAGAAAATCCGATTAAGTGGAAGATCTCAGCTAAAAAGTAAAAAGCCGGGGCGTAAAAGTTGAAGAGAGGATAACCATAACCGAAGCCGGCATCAGGAACGTAACGGCAGGGAATTTGTAAGTCATGAAAACATTTATCAAATTGCTCTAGTCTAAAAATATGCATTTCGTCTTGGGTTGAATAGAAACCGGGGCGAAAAAGTCTCAGACAGGATAAAAGACCCAAAATAGCTGCTAGAAACACTAGTTTATTTTTCATTCTAATTTTAGTTAGATAGTTATATTTTACTATTAATTTCTGCAGTTTTAATTTTAGCAGTCAGAACTATTGACTGCTAATGAGAGTAAGGGTAATTAATTAAAGAGGTCGGTCAAGGTATTTTTGGCAAAATGCCTGTTGGTTAAGTTGATTTAAATTAAAATCGGCTAAACGAAGATTGTGGACGTAGTAATCAAGTTGGTTTCGGTCGCATAAGTTATCATTAATGATAAAAAATAAGTTAGCTGGTTCATTTAATTTATTAATAACGAGAAAATCAATCCCCTTGGGTTGCCAGTTGGTTTGCCTGTCAATAATGTATGTTACGTTTTTATCGAATGTTTGGGGAATTTTGTTAATAAAGGTAATGTTAGCCTCGGTAAAAAGTTCTCTAGAGCTATTTTTTTGGTACTGCTCGGTAA
>MWBJ01000058.1 GCA_002069525.1 Parcubacteria group bacterium ADurb.Bin305
ACACGAAGACACTTTATTTGCTGAGCCGATATTTAATATTGGAAATTTCTCAGTTACTAATTCTTTAATTAATTCTTGGATAGTTTTAATTGTCGTGTTAATTTTTGCTTTCTCTATTAGAAAAAAGATTAGACGAGTTCCTCGTGGAATGCAGAATCTTCTGGAAGTAATTATAGATTGGTTTTTAAATTTATCTGATCAGGTTACTGGTAGTCGAAAAGTTTCTTTAAAAGTTTTACCAATTGTTCTGTCTTTTTTCTTTTTTATTTTATTAAATAACTGGTTAGGATTACTGCCTGGAATTGGGTCTATTGGAAAAATAGTTATGGAGGATGGGCAGAAAGTTTTTGTCCCCTTTTTTCGTGGGGCTACCGCTGATTTAAATACTACTTTGGCTTTAGCTTCAGTAGCCTTAGTTATTGTCCATATTTTTGGTACGGTTGCCCATGGTGCTTGGAATTATTTGAATAAGTTTGTTAATATTAGAATGTTAGTAGACATTCCAAAGAAAGTTTTTAAAGATCCAACTGTTTTATTAATTAATCCAGTTAAGATTTTTGTTGGTCTTTTAGAAATAATTGGAGAAATAGCTAAAGCAGCTAGTCTTTCTTTTCGTCTTTTTGGTAATATTTTTGCTGGTGAAGTTCTTTTATCCGCTATGTCAGCTATTTTTGCTTTTTTAGTCCCTCTACCTTTTATAGCTTTAGAGATTATGGTGGGATTAATTCAGGCTATGATTTTTTCAATTCTGATTTTGATATATACATCTGTCAGTATGGCGCCCGAGGAGGAAGAGGCATAAATTATTTATTTAAAATATTAATTATTAATAATTAAAAATTATGGAAAACATCATGTTCGCCAAGGCTTTCACTATTGCCATCGGTTCCATTGTTCCAGCTATTAGTATCGGAATGATTGGTTCTAACGCTATGAAATCCATTGGAAGAAATCCAGAATCTGCTGGAAAAATCTTAGTTCCAATGTTATTATCTTGCGCTTTAGCTGAAGCTATTGCTATTTATGCTCTAGTTATTGCTTTTAGTATTAAATAGTAAGTTGACGAACTGCTCCTTTAGGAGCAGCGGTTAGTTTATTATTTTGATTATTATTATATGGATTTAATTGTTT
>MWBJ01000059.1 GCA_002069525.1 Parcubacteria group bacterium ADurb.Bin305
CCAAGGGTTGGGCGGTTCTCCCATTAAAGTGGTACGTGAGCTGGGTTCAAACCGTCGTGAGACAGGTTGGTCTCTATCTGCCGTAGGCGTTCGATACTTGAAAGAAGCTGTCCATAGTACGAAAGGACCTGGATGGACGCACCTCTGGTGTACTGGCTTTCCTGCTAAGGGAATCGTCAGGTAGCTATGTGCGGTTTGGATAAGAGCTGAAAGCATCTAAGCACGAAGCCATTCTTAAGATAAGGTATCGTTAAGAGCGCTAGTAGACTACTAGCTTGATAGGCGTTAGGTGTAAGAACAGTAATGTTTTTAGCCAAGACGTACTAAAGCTCGAAATTGCGAACACCTGTTTAAAGATATTTAAAAATAAAAGCCAGTGATTTAGCTTAATATGTACCACCCGATTCCATTTCGAACTCGGAAGTGAAAGTATTAAGCCCCGATGATACTTCTTATGAGGGAAAGTAGGGTTTGCTGGCTTTTTATTTTTTAAATAATTTTGTATAATATTTTAAGTTCGTTAATTTTTATGAAAAGATTATTTAAAAAAATAATAATTGGAGCTGGTTATTTAGTTATAATTTTTGGAATAGTCTATTTAGTTTTTAATTCTATTTACCAGCCAACTTGTTTTGATGGTTTTAAAAATCAAAACGAAGAGGGAGTTGATTGCGGAGGAGTCTGCGCTCCTTGCGAATTACAAACTTTGCTTTATCCCGTAACTTTAAACAAAGTTTATTTTGTAAACAAAGAAGGAAATAATATTGATGTTGCAATTGAAATTAAAAATCCTAATGCTAATTGGGGAATAAGAAGTTTCGATTATCAGATAGATTTTTTGGATGAAAATGGAAGTGTTATTCCCGGATCGTTATACGGTAACTCATATATTTTACCAAATGAAACAAAATGGATTATGGAATTAGCCAAATTTACTCCTTCAAATATTTCAACCATAGATTTTAAAATTAATACTTCAACAATTGTTTGGAATAAATTAAGGCCCTATATCAAAGAAGAAGAATTTTTTATTCAAAATGCTAATTTTAGAAAATTAAGTCCTCCCCAATTAGGTTCAGCTGAAATTACTGGCA
>MWBJ01000060.1 GCA_002069525.1 Parcubacteria group bacterium ADurb.Bin305
CAATTCGGTTATTTTCTTGGCTTCTTCAATGGTAATATCTGTCCCAAGTCTTTTACTGGCTAATTCTCTCAAAAAAGATTTTTCGTTTTCAGGATTTAATATCTTATCCATTCTCATAATTCTACTAATAATATCTCTTTCAACAGCTGGCTTCATACCAAGTATTTGTTTAGCCCAAGTAACCAATCCCCGTTTTTGATTTTTTAATAGCAATTTACTTTCAAATAAAGCAACAACCTCTTTAGCGTTGCGTTCGTTCATAAATTGCTTAAAAAAATTAACCCGATATTCACTACTAGCTGAAGATAATTTTTCAATATCAATTTCACCAGACTTAATAGCCTTTTTAAGTTTGTTTGTTATTTCTTCTGGAAGACAAAAATTAGTAGCCATATATTAGCAAGTTAATTCGTTGATAAATTTTATCCATTCGTCCTCTTTGACTGGTTTAACATAGGATTTTATTTTTTTAGTTTCTCGTTTAATTGCTTCATCAAGCGGGGTTTTATGTTTGAGGGCATAGTATTCTTTTCTGTTTTTAATAACTTTAGCCATAGCTGCCGTTGGACTATCCTCAACTCTTTCTGCTAATGTTCTAATTCTTTGCCCCATTAAAGTAGCTTCATTAGATAATCCAGACTCGGTTGCTAATCTTCTTAAAGTATTAACATCTTTATTTTTAATGGCTCTATTCTCAACGGCAATAAATACACTTTCGGGCAAAATTCCTTCTGGTGGTAATTCTTTACCAAGTGCTATTCTTTCAGCTCTGGGATAATCATCTTCTAATAGTTTTCTTGCTTTAGTTGCTTGGTCTTTAATGTTTATTTTTTCATATTCAGGTAAATCAGCAAAACCTTCTGTTAGTTTTTTCGCAATGGCTTTAGCTTCAACACCTTGAGCAAGTTTAGATTTACCAATTAGTTCTTGATTTGCTGTTTTGCTTTTAACAACTGCTGGCTTTTTGGGCGGTATATTCTTGGGGGGTTGTCTTTTGGGTAGGGTTGGTTTCTTAACTTCTTTGACTTCTTTTGTTCCTTTAACGGCTTGGTTATAGAAATC
>MWBJ01000061.1 GCA_002069525.1 Parcubacteria group bacterium ADurb.Bin305
CTCTTGCGCCAGTCCGGCTCAGACGGAGAAGAGCCTGTCCCGATGTATCGGGATAAGTTTTTACTAAACACTAATTACTAAATACTGGTTACTAAACACTAATTACTAAACACTAATTACTAAACACTAATTACTAAATACTGATTACGGTTTTTCAAATCCCGTAGGGATGACATATTTGTAGAAATATAAAAACGGATACGAAAAAAGAACTCCGTAGGAGTGACACAAGGCTAAAAGTTAATGGGTAACAACGTAACAGGGTAACAAAGTGACAGGCAGGAAAAAAAAGTTATAAGTTTTAAGTCGTAAGTTCTTTAAAAATCTTGCTCTTACTCCCTCCTTCGGCCAGTCAAAGCCGGGCAAACTGGGCAAGCTTAATCATACTTATACTCAATTCTATTTACTAATTACTAAATACTAAATACCGTTTCCCAATCCCGAAGGGATGACATATTTGTAGAAAATGAAAACGGATATGAAAAAAGAACTCCGCAGGAGTGACACAGTGCTAAAAGTTAATGAGTAACAACGTAACAGGGTAACAGAGTGACAGGCAGAAAAAAAACAGTTATAAGTTATAAGTTCTTTAAAAATCTTGCTCTTGCTCCTAATCATAATCTTACTCTTACTCCTGAATTTTAATTTTGCCTGTCCCGATTTATCGGGATAAGTTTTTACTAAACACTAATTACTAAACACTTATTACTAAACACTAATTACTAAATACTTATTACTAAACACTTATTACTAAACACTTATTACTAAACACTTATTACTAAACACTTATTACTAAACACTAATTACTAAATACTGATTACTGTTTTTCAAATCCCGTAGGGATGATATATTTGTAGAAAATGAAAACATTTACCAAAAGGCACGAAGGCACAAAAAAATAAACCCAAAATAGTCATTAGAACAAATAATATTATGGTTGAGCTTTTATTATTGGCTATTTTTGGGTAATCCCGACTTAAAAAATCTTATCCCGATTTATCGGGATATAGATTTTGTT
>MWBJ01000062.1 GCA_002069525.1 Parcubacteria group bacterium ADurb.Bin305
GTCCGAGGTCTAATTTCTGGCAAATCTGCTTCTCCCCAGACACCAAATTTATTTTCTTCTAAGTGGCGAGTAGCTCGCAATACGGAATAGATTGGTTTATATTTATTAATAAGTTGGCTATCCTGAAAATTCTCATAACCAGCCAAAGCACTGGCTAAATCAAACTTATTAGCGCTCACTAGCTTATCAGCATTATCCTTAAAAACATCCAGTTCAAAACTTAATTTAATTAAATCTTCTAGCAAAAAAAGACGTCTGGTCTGACGTACCTGTTCCACTAATTCCTGAGCTAATTTTTCTAAATGGTCAATAGCCTGATACTTCAATTTAACAGCATCATTAAATAAGTCAGAGGTTACTGGGTCAAAATCATCGGCCAATACTTTAGAAACTAGAAAATCAAAATTATTACGATAAATTAACCGCTGAGATTCTTGTAGGCTCTCATGGCTTAAAACTAAAAAGCTACTTTCTAAATATTTTTTATCCATCAAGCCACCATTATCCGCTAAAAGATCATCTAGGGCATCACGCAATAAAATAAGCTGCTTCTCCATGTCCCGCAATTTCTGTAATTTTTTAAGACCAGCTGCTTCAATTTGCCGCACCCTTTCTCTAGTAAGGCCATAACCTGATCCAATCTGTTCTAGCGTCTGTTTCTTAGGATTCTTTAAACCAAAACGGCGAATTAAAACCTCTCGCTCCCGAGGATTTAATTTTTGTAATAATTTTTTTACTAATTTAAATAAAGAAAAATCAGTGGTAGTAAAAAGAGAATCAGCAGATTGATTAGTCTGGTTGGCCATAGGTATAATTTTGTAGATAAAGTTCACTAAAAATTTAACATCTTTATAAAGATAAGTCAAGAGCTTAAAATAAAAAACAACCTATAAAAATAGGCTGTTTTTCTATGTTTTTACCATTCAGCAATTTCCAGCTTAGTAAATGCTTGGCGATGTCCTATGGTTCTCTTGTAGCGAGTCTTATTTTTGTATTTAACTACTCTAACCTTCGG
>MWBJ01000063.1 GCA_002069525.1 Parcubacteria group bacterium ADurb.Bin305
AAACATCACCAAAATCATAATAAACAGAAAAATAGCGCTAATAATTACGGCAGCATCATTAATTTTATCAGTAATATAGTTAATTTTATCTAATAATTTTTTATTATCTTGGAAATTGCGTGATTCAATAATGGGATCTTGAACCTGATCAAGCTCTTCAACAAGTTCTTCGTAATGGTCAGGGTCTTTGGGCTTGACTGTTAAGGTAGGAGCTAGAGGATTTTGGTTTAATTCCTGAAGGGCTTGAAGAATTTCTGGATCAGATTGGTGACGTTTTTGAAAAGATTCCAGGGCTTCACTTTGAGAAATATAAGTAACCTCTTGAACATTATTTAAGTTAGCCAGACGAGCTTTAAGATTTAAAATTTTATCTTCAGATATGCCTTGCTTTAAATAAATAGAAACATCAACCCGATTTTTAAGATTATCTACTGCCGCTTGGCCAATAATTTTTAAAGAAAGCAATAAGTCAACTGAAAATAAAGTCAGAATTAAAATCATAATAGTGGCTAGTGATAGCCAAAAATTGCGCCATACATCCTGAAAACCAAACTTAATGATTCGCCCCAGAGATAATAACATAAAAATTAAATTATATATTTACCCTTAGCCTGATCGTTAACCAGTCGCCCATCACTAATAGTAATAACTCGCCGATTAAGACTATTAACTATTTCTCGGTTATGGGTTACTAAGATAACAGTTGTGCCTAAATCATTAATTTTTAAGAGTAAATTAACAATTTCTTCGGCATTAATGGAGTCTAAATTACCAGTAGGTTCATCTGCTACTAAAATTTTTGGCTGATAAACTAAAGCCCTGGCAATGGCTGCTCGTTGCTGTTCTCCGCCTGAAACTTCATTAGGATAACGATCCATTTGTTCAGTTAAGCCGACAATTTTCATAACACTAGGAACAATAGTTTTTATTTTTTTAGGTGATTTACCGCAAACTTGCAGGGCGAAAGCAACATTTTCGGCTAATGTTTTTTTAGGTAATAAT